>JBKJLJ010000911.1:0-4666 GCA_046597015.1 Bryobacteraceae bacterium | reverse complement strand
CCCACCGGAAACGTGATCCCCGCAAAAAAATCATTCCCCTCCAACCGCACCGCCTCAAACCGAATTTCGTAGCCCGACTTCGGAAATTCCCCGGCCCACGTCACCCCCGTCATCCTTCCTTTCCCCAAGGTCAACACCCCGTCCTTGACCTCCACCGCGCCCCGATTCCGAAATGGCGCCTCCTTCCACCCCTCCAGCGAAGTCCCATCAAACAGCGGCTTCCAATCGCTGCCCCACGCCGCGCCACAAATCGCCGCCCACAAAATCAACTTCTGCATTCGCCCATTATCGTCAAACCGCGCCAAACACCGCTAGCGACCGCACCCGCGGCTCCGCCGTCGCTTGCAGCACCGTCAGCCGAATCTCCGCCGCCTCCACCGCCGGAAATCGATGGATCCTCTTATGCCCGACGCTCTTCCCGCTTCCCACCATCGTCCACACCGATGGCCCCGTCAACGCCTCAATCCGATACTCCCGGATCCGCTCGCCTTCCATTATCTCCTCCATCACGGAGACATGATCAATCCGGCTCGGCCGCGGCAGCCGGAGTCGCAAGTTTTCCCCCCGGCCCTTGGTCTCCCCCAACGGCGTACCGAACCGGCGACGAATCTCCCGCCCAAACGCGGCGTAACTCGCGCGGTCCGCCTCCGGAATTAACCCGTCCCGATCCGGAGTCCCCCCAAAGATCAAATTCGAATTCAGTCCCACCGACTTGTAGTACATCTCCACCATCGCTTCGGGCGTGTAGACCTTGGCATCGTCGCCCGGCCGCCAGAACCACTCATGGTTGCGAATCGGAACATCCACCATCCCCGGGCTCCACAACGTCCCCATCGGATCACCGTGCAAAAGTAACTCTCGATACTGCGCCCCGCCCTTCTGATGCGCCCTCTCCGCCGTCGCCAAGTCCGGCATCGTCGACCAACAAGGGTCCCCCGCATACCCCGCTTCATTCCCGATCCAACGATGCTCCCGCCGCTGCGGGCTGTGATAAAAGACGGTCCGCGGCTGAAACCGATCCACCACCGGAACCACATCTGGTCCCCCGTCTCCCGGAGCCAGCAAGCCCGCGTCGTACCAGATCTCGCCCAGCGGTCCGTACCGCGAAACCAACTCTTCGGTCATCCTGGCGCCCAGTTTGGCAAACTCCGCCTGCCCCGCCCCACCCGCTCCTCCATTCACTCGATGCCCCCATACGTTCTGAAACGCATTCCGATGGCAGCTCAGATACACCCCGGGAGCGAGCCCCGCCTTGCGACACGAAGCGACGAAGTCCCCGAAAACATCCGCCTTGCCCCCCCGCCAACTCGTCTGCCTCAGCCCGTAAGGGTACAAATCGCTCTGCCATTGCAAAAACCCATTGAAGTGCGTCGCCGTAAAAATTGCGTACCGGCAACCCATTGATTTCGCCGCCTCCACCCATTGGTCCGTATCCAGCTTCCGTGGCTGATACAGGTTCGGGTCCAGCGGCCCTCGCAACGGCTTCCAACCCGCAGAGTCAAACACCGGCAGATCGTAGTGGAACACCATGCCCAGTTCGAAATCCTGCCAGTCCGCTTGCGCCCGAGTAGGCTTCGGCATCACCGGCACCGCTCCCTGCCCACTTGCCACCCAGGCTCCGGCGACAAACGCACGACGATTTAGTTTGCTCATGTTTAGAAAATCAGCTTTAAAGCCATTTGCACCACCCGCCCCGCCCCCGCAGAACTAATCTGTCCAAACTGGGCGGTACCCTGCGTCGTGTTCGGATTGCCGAGTCGCGTCGCGTTGAACGCGTTGAATAGTTCGGCCCGGAACTGCAATCGCAACGAGTCACCCCGCAGTATCGGGAAGCTTTTGAACAACGACAAATCCTCATTGTGGTTCATCGGTCCCCGCAAAATGTTTTTGCCGGCCGTCCCGTAGTTGAACCCGGCCGGCAACACCAGCGCTGCCGTGTTGAACCACTGCTGCCGGGTAGGCGTGTCCGCCTCCACCCTGCCCACCAAATCCGGCCGCGGCTGTACGCCGCCGCCCACGTTGGTCTGGGCCCCGTTCGCCACCGCCGGAGTCAACGCCTGGCCAGACCGCACAG
Source organism: Bryobacteraceae bacterium (assembly GCA_046597015.1). Lineage (GTDB taxonomy): Bacteria > Acidobacteriota > Terriglobia > Bryobacterales > Bryobacteraceae. The sequence continues at coordinate 2,592 of JBKJLJ010000911.1, read as the reverse complement.
TCACGATCCCGCTCACTTGCCACCCGCCCGCTAACTGATTCACCCAACCCTTCTCGATCCCAAACCGCTTCCCCTTCCCCACCGGTAACTCGTAAACGAAGCTCGACGAGAAAATATGGCGCAAATCAAAATCAGCCACCCCATGGTCCATTCCATAAGCGAACGGCGTGGGGAAGTACGGCTGCGTAATATGGCAACCCTCCGCCCCGATGTAGCCCGAACAAGCCAAATCCGTCGCCTTCGACCACGTATAACTCAACAAAAACGCCAAACCGCGCGAAAACCGCTGCTCACCCTTCAATTGCAAAGAATGATAATCCGAATGGCCGTCGTTCCGGTTCGTCCGAAAGGCACCCATCAACGGATACGGACGCGGTCGCGCCGTAAATGCCCCCGGCCCATTCTGATAGTTCTGATTGATCACCCCGCAACACTCCAGTTCCCTCCCCGCCGACCCCACATAGGTCACCGACGCCACCAACCGGTCGCTGAACTGCTGCTCCAAAGCTACATTCCACTGGTGCACATACGGAATCGGGTAGTGCGGATTAATATGCGACCCCGTCGGGAAGACATTCACGCCATTATCCACAAACGGATTCGGCCGGATCGGACTCGTCGCCATCCCCACAAACGGGCTCTGCAGCGTCCGATTCGGAATATCCACATTCAACGGCGGCGTGCTCTGAAACTCCGACCGCGGCCACGAAACCCGCGGCCCCTGCACCCACTGCCAGCGCCCCGCAATGAGGTCGTACGACATCGTATAGCCCGCTCGCAACACTGTCTTCCGGGTTACCGAATACGCCATCCCCAATCGCGGACCGAAGTTATTCCAATCCGGATCAAAGATCCCCGGCCGCACGTTCGGCCCTTGAAACGCCGGATTCGCAATATTCACCGGGGCTGTGAGCAGCCACCCGCCCCCGCGCGGATCGAAACTCCCCAACACCCCATCGGTCTGGAAGGCGCGCGCAAAATCCCACCGCAATCCGAACGTCAAGCTCAGCTTTGAACTCAGGCGAACCGTGTCTTGCAAATAGATCCCGTCGAACGCTCCCCCGACGTCAATGAGCGGATTCCCGATGGCCCGCCCCGCGCCATTCGGCACCCCCAACAGAAAACTCGCGAACCCGTCCCCCGATCCCGCCGGAGCGACTAGATTCTGCGTCTGCGCAGGATTGAAGCTCAAGGTCGGGTTCACCCCGCCCGTAAAGCTCGAAAAGTAGTTCAATGAGTAACCAGCCTTGAACGTGTGCCGGCGCCAGGTCAATTGATAGTCAAGGCTCCCCGTATGCGACTTCACATCCTCCGGCTGAAAGTTCTGGCCCACATAATTGCTATACGCCGTGATCCCCACCGCCGGGCTCAACACAATCGCCGGGTCGTTCAAAGGAAAACCGTTCGCGTTGTCCCACCGGGAAGCTCGGAAGAAGTCCGGCAGAATCGCCGACTTCGAAACTTGGTACGTCCGCGCGTACCCATACCGAACCGTGAGTAAGGAAGCCGGGGTCAGAGTCCGCGTCCACTCGGTCGATAAGTTCCGGGGGGCCGACGCCGATCCGCTGATGGGATTATTCAGCACGGGTATCGCACTGCCACTATCGTTATCTGCTTGCAGCCAACGCGCGCTGATCCGGTCTTTCGCGCTCAGGGTATGGTCAATCCGCGCCAGAATCGTGTCCGTGTTGTTCTGACTCGACGCCGTATTCAAGAAGTTGTTCGCGTTCCCCGTCAGCGCGTAGTTCGGCAGTGGGATCAAGTCTTTGGCGTAGAGCGCGGCTGTCGGGTCGATCCGAGCCGACGGAATGCGATTGCCGGGAAAAGGATCTCGCAGAAACTGGTTCGGATTGGCGGGATTCGCCCGCGATGTGAACGGATCAAACAGCGCCGCAAACCCTGTAAAGTCGCCGCCCCGTTGCGCCTCGGTCGGCACCCGCCCCAACCCGCTCGCCGCCTGCCGCCGCCGGAAGCCCTCGTAACTGGCAAAAAACCAGGTCTTGTTCTTCTGCGGGTAAATTTTCGGCAGGTAAACCGGCCCTCCCAGGCTGAACCCAAACTGATTCTGGCGAAAGGCCGGAATCGAAGGCTGAAACGTATTCCGAGCATCCAACTCGTTGTTCCGCAGATAGTTGTATAGCGTTCCGTGTAACTTCGCCGTCCCCGACTTAGTCACTAGATTGATAAATCCGCCGGACCCGCCGCCCAACTCCGCGTCCGAATTCACCGACTGCACCCGAAACTCCTGAATCGCATCCACTGGCGGATTCAGCACCACGTTGCCAAAGCTCAACCGCGAAATCGAAACCCCATCGGCAACATAAGAATTGTCCCTATTCCGCTGCCCTTGAATCGAAGGGCCAGCCCCGGACTGCGATGTGTCAATCGTCGAAACGCCCGGCGTCAAAGAAATCAATTGGGCAAAGTTGCGTCCGTTCAGTGGCAAATCAGCAATCGCGCGCTGCTCAATCACCGTGCCCACGGTCGCGTTGGTGGCGTTCACGAGCGGAGCCTCGGCTGTGACATCGACGACCTCGGAAACCTGCCCAATTTCCAGCGTCAAATTCAGATTGGCCGACTGATTCACCGTCA
>JBKJLJ010000870.1:0-3057 GCA_046597015.1 Bryobacteraceae bacterium | reverse complement strand
GGCCGTTGAAGAATACCGCATGGTCATGGCAACCCGCGCACCATTTGCTCCCCTGCGTCCCGCTCAACTCCTGCATGTGCTCGATCGACTTCCGGTAGTACTGGTTATTGAAGCTGGGGAAATGATGTAAAGAACTGTCCCACTGCTTATAGGCGTCCTGGTGGCACTCCCCGCATAGCTTCGAATCCATGAAAAAGTCGGAAGGAATCGTCCCGCCGACGTTGGTCTTCGCCGAACTCGGCCAAAACGGACTCTTCGGGCCGCCACCCTCGGCTTGCATCGAAATCGGAACTACCTTCGGATTCCGAATCCGCGTCGCGGCTTCTGGCACGAACGGAGCCACGAGCAAAGCCACCGCCGGAGCCAGCGCCCACGGGGCCAGCGAACGCCGATAGAGGTACAGCCCCCACATCGCCGCGACCACTCCCACGGCCATGTGCGCCCACAGAATCTTCTGATTCTCCGTCACCGCCCCGGCCCAAACGAGCCACGCTCCGCTGGCTAGAACGACTGCCGCTAGCAGTTGCAATGGTCGCGGCAGATACCGCAAAACGGCCAAGAAGACGACGCTTCCCAGCACCAGGTGCAGCAGCACATTGGCCATGTAGAAGATCGTTGGCGAAGCGAAAGCGGCAATATAAGCCGTATTCGCCAGCAGCGCCACGAACAGGATCGCGCTCAGTTTCTTCATCGGGACTTACCTAGAGGACGCAGCAACCGCAGCGCCGGACGAGTGTTGAACTCTCGTTTCCAGCTCCCCTCCGGCCCAGCCTCTCCATATTCTTTCATACTCCGAAACGGCAACGGCTCCACCGTCTGCGAATGGAGCGTGTTCGCATCCCGGTCCTTCGCCCAACCCTGCACCTTCAACAAAAAGCTCCGCCGCCAACCCGCCGCCGGTGGCGGTAACTCCGGAAACCGCAGCTGAATCTCGTCACCCGACCCCATCACCACCATCCGGTCATCCGCGGCCCGGGTCAGTTCGCCCACCGCGCCGTAGCGCGTATACAGCCCCGGCGTCGGGTTCCACATGGAGGTCATTCGCACCGGCTCATAAGCGAACCGCTCTGGCTGCCGCCTCTCGGGGTGCACCGTCACCGGCGAAAACCCTCGGAAACGCAGCTCGGCCGTCCCCGTCAATTCCTGCTGCCGAACCTCGGGTGCCGCTGTCTGTTCGCTCAAGAAAATCTCATCCCAGTACAGGCATAGGCTCGAAACCACCCGCACCTCGCGGCTCGCGCTCAGCCATTTCCCGCTCAGATCCACGACGATCGTCTTCGGCTTCCCCGCCGGCATGCCCATATCTTCGATCACCGTCTGCCACTCGCCCCGTTGATTCTTCACCTGCAGGTACGGCATCGCAAGCCCCTGCGGCGACGCCTGGGCAGCCTGCAGAAACGTGCTCCCATCCGCCCAGTCTACCCACCCGCTCATGACTAAAATCGCCCGCCCATCCGCGGCCGCCTTCCCAAAATCCAACTCCACGTGCGACCGCTCGGCGATCCCATCCATGCCGCGTCGAAACCCGTCGACATATGCCCTGTCCCGCGCCAGCAGCTTCCCCAGCACGTCGACGCCTCGATGATCCCTCGCCCGCAACGGCCGAACGGCTTTCGAAACCCCAAACAAACGAAACTCCGGAAACGGAGGCGCTTTGAACTTATCGTTCGTATAAAGATCACTTCCCTCCCGGTGATCCACCGCAATCAACTTGATCTCATCGAGGTAAGCCACTTCGCTCAACTCCTCGGTCAGACGAACCTCGTAAGCTCCGTTCCGCGCCACCAGCGCCGAACCCGGAATCTGCACATACTCGTCATGGTCCACTGGGAAATAGGTCCCGTCCCCCGCGGCCGCCCCCAACGGCGCGACGCCGAGCACGTCCGTGATGTACTCGAACTCCTTCCCGTTCCACGTCCAGATCATCGGGCACGAACCCGACAGCCGTTGCGCCTCTTTGAATTCGTGCGCCTTATTCGCCGCCACCCGCGTCTCGTTCTGAATCAGCCCGTTCGCCCACGTGATTCGGATCGCATCGGCCTCTTTGTACTGCCGCAGATTGAAGGTCAATGGCCGCCCATCGTAGAGCCTTTTTTGATAGAGCCCGCCGGCCTTCACCTCCACCTCGGACCCCGGCGCCAACTTCAAATTCTTCACTCCGGTCAATTGAATCCGAATCCAGTTCGCTTTGGTTACCGACCGGTTCAACGCCCGCACAAAACCCGACGCCGTCCGCAGCAGCAGGTCCATCCGGCCATCGCCATCCAGGTCCGCGCTCGTCGCCCCCGTCACGCCCTCCGGCCAACCCGCCGGCGTCATCAGGGCCCCCCATCGGTAGTTGGCTTCGTTCCGCAGAACGCCGCGGGCAGTCACGAGGTCCAGCATTCCCCGGCCTTCCAAGTCCGCCGCCGTCAACCCGCCCGGCCCCGCCAGCGCCGTAAACTTGCCCACCGAATTCTTCAAAATCCCGCCCGGATGCAGCAAATCCATCTCTGCTCGATTCGCCAAATCAAACGCCTGGGGCAGGCCCATCGGCGGCAATGGCTCGGCCGTGTATTTGCCCGCTAAATGATCCCGATACAGCACCGCGCCCTTGTTCGGATGGATCAGTACGAGGTCCATGCCTTTCGTCTCGTACACCGCGCGAAAGGTCATCCCCCCGGTAACGGCCGCCTCGGCAAACGGGAAATCCACCGTCCGGTCCACGAACCCGGCCTCGCCCTGATTCCGGAGCAACTTCACTTGCGGCCCAATCACAAACTGATCGAGGTCGTAGTCGTGATCGTAGTCGAGCCAAACCACGGCTTCGCTCGCCGGGGCGGCGGTTTTTTCAAAGACGAACTTGAGCTCGACGGGCCCAGGAGAAGCAGGCACGGGCTCAGCATCATCCAGAATCTCCGAAAAGAAATTCCACTCCATGTCTTCCGGAATCGCGGACCCCTCCTGCTCTTTTTTAATCCGCTGAAAGGCCGCCAACTCCCGCGCCGCGTTTTCTTTCTCCCCCGCTTGCCGATACAGGTTGAACATCTGAAAGTGGGGTGCGAAAATGTTCGGGTC
>JBKJLJ010000689.1:0-5365 GCA_046597015.1 Bryobacteraceae bacterium | reverse complement strand
GCCAACCATCATTTCGGAACAATTCGGCGCGGGAAACGATCCTCCCTTCGAAAGCCCATGTCGACTCTGGATGCACTTCCCATTCAACCTCCTTACTTGCCCATGGAGGCGAAAAGCGTAGCCGCGATTCCGAAAGGAGCGCAGTGGCAGTACGAACCGAAGTGGGATGGTTTCCGTTGCGTGGCGTTTCGGGACGGCACCACCGTGGAGCTCCAGTCGAAGGCGGGCGCATCGCTTACCCGATACTTTCCGGAGGTCGTGGCACTCCTCCTAGAGATCCATGCGGAGCGGTTCGTCCTGGATGGCGAACTGATCGTCACGCTCGATGGCAAGCTGTCCTTCGATGACCTGCTCCAGCGGATTCATCCAGCCGCCAGCCGAGTAAAAAAGTTATCGGCAGAGTTTCCGGCTCAGTTTGTGCTTTTTGATCTACTCGTGGATGCGAAGGCAAAGCTGCTGGCGGGAGAGCCACTCCGCATTCGCCGGGCCGCGCTGGAGTCGTTCGCTGCGCAGTTCCTTTCGGGCGGCAGCGGCTGTGTCCTCTCTCCCGCTACCGACCGAATCGCGGTAGCCCGCGAGTGGCTCAAGTCGCTGAAGGGTCAGCTGGACGGCATCGTCGCGAAGCGGATTGACCTCCCGTATCTCCCGGGTGAGCGAGCGATGCAAAAGATAAAGAACCTGCGAACAGCGGACTGCGTGGTCGGTGGGTTTCGATACCTGGCTAACGAGAAGCTAGTCGGGTCGTTGCTGTTGGGCCTCTACGATGGCGAGGGCCTGCTGCATCATGTGGGGTTCACCTCCGCCATTAGCGCCTCCGAACGCATGGAGTTAACCGAGAAACTACTGCCCCTCATCCAAGCGCCCGGATTCACTGGACGAGCGCCGGGCGGGCCCAGCCGATGGAGCACCGATCGATCCGCGGAGTGGGAGCCTTTGGAACCTAAGCTGGTGGTCGAGGTTCGTTACGACCATTTCACGGGCCACAGGTTTCGGCACGGTACAAAGTTGCTCCGTTGGCGACCGGACAAAGCGCCCGGACAGTGTTTCCTGGATCAGGTGGAGCAGGAGACCGTGTCGCCGCTTAGCTTGCTGACCGACCCGGCATGATCGTGGAGTTCCCACGCGCATTCATTCTCTCTCCCGCGCTTCTCGGGGGTGTCCGCTCCTCCGTGCTTCTGCGCGACGAAGCGAAGTTCGAACTCGCGGGGCGTTTGCGCAATGGTCAGGCGAACATCGGGGAAGTGTATTCTTTCCTGAGCGGACTTTATTTCCGGGGCAAGCTCGAGTACGCCAAAACCTTCGCGTCGCCTCTCGCTGGCGTACCTCCCGTTCTTATCATTGTGCCGGGGCTTGGGCTGGTGCCGCCGGAGACCATGGTCGACCGGGAGCAGCTTCGTCGCGTGGCCGAGGTGAACGTTCACCAGGACCAGGATGAATTTCGAGAGCCCCTTATGCGCGATGCCGCCAAGCTAAGGCAGGGGTGCGCTACCCGATTTATTTTTCTTGGCAGCATCGCGACCCGAAAATATACGGAGCCCTTGCGATCCGCCCTGGGCGATACCCTGCTGGTTCCCAGTCACTTCGCGGGACTGGGAAACATGAGCCGGGGCTCTTTGTTGCTGAGACGCGCGGCGGCAAAAGACGAACTGCCCTACATCGCGTTGGGGCCGGAGCTGCATCGCAGGGCCGGTTCTGACCGGGCCGGGTGATCGTCCCTGACGCCCGTTGTGCGTTTTGGCCGCGAAATTGCTGGTAGTTCGGTAACTATGCCTGCGAGCGCGACCACTCGGCCGGAACCAGAGCTGTCCCAACTAGCCAGCCGCTACCCGGAACTCCAGTTGGCGACCCTCGCCGATGCCGCTCCTCAAGGCGATCAATGGATCCATGAGATCAAACTCGACGGCTATCGGCTGGCTGGGTTAGTGAGCGCTGGTACGGCCTCGGTGCACACCCGCAACGGCAACGATTGGACCCGGCGTTTTCCATCCCTCATCGCCGCCCTCGAAAAGCTGAAGGTGCAAAGCGCCGTACTGGACATGGAGGCCGTGGTGTTGGACCCTGCGGGCAAAAGCAACTTCCAAGCGCTCCAGGCCGCCCTTGGCGAAGGGGGCAGCGGGGCGGCAATCGTCGCTGTGGTCTTTGATCTGCTCTACTTAAACGGGGACGATTTAACCTCACGACCGTTGCTCGAACGGAAGAAAGCTCTTGAAGGACTCTTGAAAGCCGGCCAGAGCGCGAAGGTGCTGCGCTACAGCGAGCATATTGTCGGAGCGGGAGACAGTCTGTTTTCGAAAGCCTGCGCAATGGGGCTGGAGGGCATCATTTCAAAGCGGGCAAACGACCCGTACCGGGCCGGGCGGCAGAAGAGCTGGCTGAAGATAAAGTGTTCTCTTCGGCAGGAGTTCATCATTCTCGGATATAGCAAAGCACGGTCGGGCACCCGTGCCCTTGGTGCGCTCTACCTCGGCTATGGGAGCGCGCAGACGCCGCGCGCCAGTTCCTCAGAACAGGAGAAGCTCCAGTACGCCGGCAAAGTCGGGACCGGTTTTTCTATGCAATCGGCCGTGGATCTGATTGCCCGATTTGCTCCGCTTTCCACCACGCAACCCGGCTTCGGCCCAGCGGAGATGCCGGGGCTGACCAGACACGAGTGGGAATCCATCCAATGGATCGACCCCGTGCTACTTTGCGAAGTTTCGTTCACGGAATGGACCGCTGACGGCCGGGTCCGGCATCCCTCGTTTGAGGGGCTGCGTCAGGATAAGGAGGCCCGAGAAGTGAAAAAGGAGATGCCCGTGCCAACCAGCTCAATCGACTCTGAAAAGCTAACCGTGGGAGGGATCGTCATTACCCATGCCAACCGCGTGATCTCCGAGGTCGGCAAGATAACCAAAGGCGAACTGGCCGAGTACTACGCGGCTGTGATGCCGTTCATGGCACCCCATATCATCGGCCGGCCGCTCAGCCTGATGCGCTGCCCAGCGGGAATTGATGGGGAGTGTTTCTATCAACGGAATCCCGGTAAAGGTTTAGGGCCCGATGTCTTTCCTTATGAGTTTAAACACAAAGGCAAGACATACGAATATCTCTACATCAAGGATGAGAAAGGGCTCATTGAAGTGGTTCAAATGGGGGGGATTGAGGTGCATCCCTGGGGGTCTACGGTAGACTCGATCGACTACCCCGACCGCCTGATTTTTGACCTCGACCCGTCGCCGGAGGTGCCCTTTGAAGCGCTGAAACTGGCCGTTCAGGATCTGCGGAAACGTCTCCGCGAGTTGGGCATGGAGTCGAGGCTGAAATGTACTGGGGGTAAGGGTTTGCATGTTACGGTAACGCTGGCCGGCAAAGACGAATGGCCCGTAGTGAAAGAGTTTGCCGCCTCCGTCGCTCATGGGATGGTAAGCGATGCGCCCGACGTATACGTAGCTACGATGACGAAAGCGAAGCGAACCGGCAAGATCTTCATCGATTATTTCCGCAACGATTACACCGCCACCGCAGTGGCCGACTATGCAGTTCGCGCGCGCCCGGGCGCTCCGGTGGCGGTGCCATTAGAATGGCGAGAGCTTGGGGCCCTGGCAGCGCCCAACCAGTTCACCATCGCCGACGTATTGAAGCGGATGAAGCGGAAGAAGCCGCCCGCCCCGGAGGCCGGTTACAGGATCCCGTCCTCATGACCAACGCGGAAATCGCCAACACCCTTGCGAGCTTCGCTCAGCTGCTTTCTGCGCAGAAAGAGAACCCGTTCAAGGTGAAGGCGTATCAACGCGCCGCGACAAAAATCCGCGACCTTCCAGAGAGTCTCGAAGACCTGGTGCGCGACGAGTCCGATCTCACGCAGTTTTCCGGCATCGGGGAAGGGATTGCCAGTGCGGTCAAAGAGATTGTTTTGGCAGGCTCTCTTAGCCGGTTGGATCTCCTACGTACGCAAGTCACTCCGGAGGTCGCGAGCATTAGTCAGTTCCCTCGGCTCGACCCGGCTCGAGTGCTGCGGATCTATAAAAAGCTCGGCATCGCTTCGATTGAAACGCTCCAAGAGAGACTCGAGAGCGGGGAAATTCAGACCGTGTTCGGTACCCGCATGGTCCAGCATCTTCAGGCTGGCTTCACCGCGTCTCATACGATGCTGCTCTACCGGGCAGACCCGCTCCGCCTCGCCGTGGAGGAGTTTTTGGTGGGTCCGTGCGGAGCAGACCGCGCTGAGGTCGCGGGGGACTACAGGCGTCGCCTGGAAACTATCGACGACCTCGTCTTCCTGGTGGAGACATCCGACTTTGCTGCGGTAGTGAAAAGAATGCAGCGCTACGGGGGAAACGCCCCCCTGGTCGCCTCCTCGAAGAACAGCGCTGAGTTCACTCTGCCGGCTGGTATTGCGCTTACTCTGAAGCTAGCCTCTACCAACACCTGGGGGACCTCGCTGGTCGCGGCAACGGGTTCCAAAGCTCACTTGCGTAAGCTCACCGCGCTTACCGGGCCGATTAGCTCCCTGATGAAATCGCCGTTTCCCTCCGAAACCTCGCTGTATGAAAAGTTCGGACTCGCCTATATCCATCCAGAACTACGGGAGGGAAGGGACGAGGTGGATCTTGCGAGGAGAGATGCGCTCCCTTCGCTCGTCACCGTGAAGGATCTTCGGGGTGAATTGCATGCGCACTCCACGTCCAGTGACGGGTCGCAGTCCATTGAAGAAATGGCCACGGCGGCCAAGGCCGCCGGCTATGAATACCTGGGAATTACCGACCATTCGCAGAGCTTGAAAATAGCGAACGGGGTCTCCACGGCAGATCTTTGGAAACAGATCCGCTACATCGACAAATTAAACGAACGCATGAATGGGATCAGGATATTGAAATCTTCCGAGGTCGATATTCTGGTCGACGGGGCACTCGATTATCCGGATGAGCTTTTGAAAGAGTTGGACTACACGATCTGCTCGATTCATTCCCGGTTCGCACTGGGGAAAGCGGAGCAGACCGAGCGGATTTTGCGAGCGATGGACAATCGCTATTTCAACATCCTGGGTCACGCGACTGGGCGATTGTTGTTGAAGCGCCCCGGCTATGAGATCAACCTCGACCGCCTCATCGGACACGCGCGCGAAAATGGCTGTTTCTTCGAGATAAACTCGAGCCCGGACCGGCTGGATCTCTCGGCGGAAAATGCGCGCGTTGCGGTAGGCGCGGGTATTAAGCTGCTGATCTCCACCGACGCTCACAGTACACGTGAGCTGGGACTGACGTATTGCGGAGTCGATCAAGCCCGGCGCGCCGGCGTTGAGAAGAGTTCCGTCCTCAATAGCCTACCGTGGCGCCAACTGAAGCCACTCCTGCAAAGATCCTAGGCGCCAGGCCCTATTGAACGG
>JBKJLJ010000680.1:0-9989 GCA_046597015.1 Bryobacteraceae bacterium | reverse complement strand
GCTCAGGATGATGACCGGACCGCCCCCCGGGAAATGGCCGCGGTCGTCTTTGCCCGCTACGGAATCAAGGATCCAAAGCCGAAGGCTTACGAGGTGGACTACCTGATTACCCCGGCGTTGGGCGGGGCGGAGGACGTCAAGAACCTGTGGCCGCAGCCGTACGCGGGCAGCGTGTGGAACGCCCGGGTGAAAGACGCGTTAGAAGACTATCTGCGGACCATGGTCTGTAACGGCCGGCTGGAGTTGGCGACCGCGCAGGAAGAGATCGCCGCGGACTGGATCGGAGCTTATCGGAAGTACTTCCAAACCGACGCACCCCTCCCCGCACACGCGCAGTTTGTCAAGGACCGTGCATGGGAGTAGCGTCCGCTATATAATTTTATTAATGCTCCGTGTTGTCGCTTTTTTTCCGGCCCTGTTGCTGGCCCAGCAACCGGTGATCAATCAATACTGTGTTGGCTGCCATAACGGCACGTCCAAAGCAGCGGGGCTAGCACTGGATACGGCCAAAGCCGACGACACTGCCACTTGGGAAAAGGTGCTGCGCCGGGTGCGAGGCCGGACGATGCCGCCGGCCGGCTTGCCGCGGCCGAAAGAGGCCGACTACCAGAATCTCGTGGCTACCCTCGAGACAAAGCTGGATGCCGGGAAGGTCGACCCGGGGCGTACCGACACCTTCCGGCGCTTGAACCGCACCGAGTATCAAAACGCAATCCGAGACCTCCTCGCCGTCGATGTCGACGTCACCAGCCTACTCCCCAGCGACGACTCGAGCCACGGCTTCGACAACGTCACCGTGGGCAACCTCTCCCCCACCCTGCTCGAACGCTACCTCGGAGCCGCCCGCAAAATCAGCCGCCTCGCCATCGGAATCCCCCCGAAACAGGTAGGCGGCGAAACCGTCATGCTCCCCCCGGACCTCACGCAAGAAGAGCACTTCGAAGACCTGCCCCTGGGCACCCGCGGCGGTACCGTCGTCAAATACACCTTCCCCCTCGACGCGGAATACGAAATTCAAATCCGCCTCCAGCGCGATCGAAACGAACACGTCGAAGGACTCCGCGGAACCCATGTCGTCGACGTGATGGTGGACGGCGAACGGATCCAAGCCTTCACCGCGAAGCCGCCCGGCCAAGGCCAGGACCATTCGGTCGTCGACCGCGACTTCAACGTTCGTCTCCGCGTCAGCGCCGGTCCGCACATCATCGCCGCCGCCTTCCCGAAGCAGAGCGCAACGCTCCTCGAAACCGAGCGGCAGCCCTATCAAGCCCACTTCAATATGGACCGCCATCCGCGCATCACCCCGGCCGTTTTCTCGGTCACCGTCAACGGACCATACGCCGTAAAAGGCCCTGGCGATACCCCCAGCCGACGAGCGATTTTTATCTGCAAATCGGAAGACGAAGCCTGCGCCAAGCAAATCCTCGCCGGTCTAACCCGGCGCGCCTACCGCCGACCCTCCACCGCGGCCGATCTCACGGTGCCCCTGAAGTTCTACCGCGAGGCGCGCAAGACCGAAGGCTTTGAAGCCGGCATCGAGATGGGCCTCCGCGCCGTCCTCGTCAGCCCGGAATTCCTCTTCCGCGTCGAGCAGGACCCCGTCGGCGCCGCCCCCAAGTCCGTCTATCGCATCACCGATCTCGAGCTCGCCTCCCGCCTTTCGTTCTTCCTCTGGAGCAGCATTCCCGACGAAGAACTCCTCTCCGCCGCCGTGCGCGGAGACCTGCATCAGCCCGCCGTACTGCAGAAGCAAGTAAAGCGCATGCTCGCTGACCAGCGCTCTCGCATGCTCGTCACAAACTTTGCCGACCAGTGGCTCTACCTCCGCAACCTGGCGTCGATAACACCCGACATGCGGGCGTTCCCGGACTTCGACGACAACCTCCGGCAGGCCTTCCGTAAGGAAACCCACCTCTTCCTCGAAAGCGTAATGCGTGAAGACCGCAGCGTCCTCGACCTCCTCCGCGCCGACTACAGCTTCCTCAACGAGCGCCTCGCCAAGCACTACAACGTCCCCAATGTCTATGGCAGCCGCTTCCGAAAAGTGACGTTCGGGCCGGAGACCATGCGTGGCGGCCTGCTGCGCCAAGGCAGCATTCTCACCGTCACTTCTTATGCCACCCGCACCTCCCCCGTCATCCGCGGCAAGTGGATTCTCGACAATATTCTCGGCGTTCCTCCGCCGCCCCCGCCGCCGAATGTGCCGGCCCTCGAAGAAGCCAAAGCCGCCATGAAGAAGATGACCATGCGCGAACGCCTCAGCGAGCATCGCAAGAACCCGGCGTGCTCCGGCTGCCATAAGCTGATGGACCCTCCCGGCTTTTCGCTCGAGAACTACGACGCCGTCGGCCGCTGGCGCCAAGCCGAAGTAGGTACCGCCGTCGACTCGAGCGGCGGCTTGCCGGACGGCGCCAAATTCTCCGGCGTCGCCGGCCTCGAGAAGGCCTTGCTGACGCGGCCCGAACTTTTTGCTACAACCATTACAGAGAAGCTGTTAACCTACTCGCTCGGTCGCGGCGTCGAATTCTCGGACGCCCCGGCCGTGCGGCAGATTGTGCGGCAATCGCAGAAGTCCGATTTCCGGTTCTCCTCGTTCATTCAAGGGATAGCCGGCAGCCCGTCCTTTCAGTTCAGGAGAGCCCAATGATGATCACGAAAAAAGCCCTGCCGCGGCGCGCCCTGCTGCGCGGGATGGGAGCGTCGCTGGCGCTTCCCCTGCTCGATGCGATGCTGCCGTCGATGACTGCCCTGGCGGCCTCACCCGCGAAGCCGGTGCGGCGTTTAGGATACGTCTATATCCCGATGGGCGCGCATATCAAGGACTGGACGCCGCCCGGCGCGGACCTCCGCCAACTCTCCCCGATTCTGAAGAGCCTGGCACCCGTCATCGACCACTGCACCATTCTGGGCAACATGGAGTTGCGCAACGCCTATCCAGGCACCCACGCCACCTCCAACGCCGCTTTCCTCAGCGCCGCCACCGCGAAGTGGACCGAGAGCACCGACTACCATCTCGCCACCACCGCCGACCAGGTCGCCGCTCAACAAATCGGCCAAGGCACCCGCCTCCCCTCCCTCGAACTTTCGATGGACCTCTTGACCACCGTCGGCCAATGCGATAACGGCTACGCCTGCGTCTATCAAAACAACCTGTCGTGGTCGACGCCCACCACCCCGCTCCCCGCCGAAGCCCACCCCCGCATCGCGTTTGAACGGCTCTTCGGCGATGGCGGAACCGCCAAGGATCGCCAGTCCGAACTCCGTAAGGACGCCAGCCTTCTTGACTGGATGAGCGAGGACATCGCCCGTCTACAGCGGAAGCTGGGGGCCGGCGATCGGAACAAGATGGAGCAGTACCTCGACACCGTTCGCGAAGTCGAGCGGCGCATTCAGAAAGCCGAGAAGGCCACCGCTGAATCGAAACTCCCCGATCTCGATCGTCCCGTCGGCGTGCCGGCTTCCTACGGCGAACACGCCAAGCTGATGTTCGACCTCCAAGTGCTTGCGCTCCAGGGCGACGTCACCCGCGTCATCACCTTCCAATTGGCCCGCGAAACCAGTACCCGGACCTATCCCGAAATCGGCGTCTCCGATCCGCACCATCCGCTCACCCACAACGGCGGTGATCCCGAGAAGTTATCCCGCGTGGCCAAGATTAACGCCTACCATGTCTCACTATTCGCCTACTTCCTGGAACGCCTGAAGGCCACCCCGGACGGCGACGGTACCCTGCTCGACCATTCGATCTACCTCTACGGCAGCGGCATGGGCAACCCCGACAAGCACGATCACGTCAATCTGCCCATCCTGGTCGCCGGCGGTCTGGCCGGTACCAAGGCTGGCGGCCGCCATATCCGTTACGACAAGCCGACCCCACTCGCGAATCTCCACTTGACGCTCCTCGACCGCGTCGGTGCGCGTCTCGATTCGTTTGCCGATAGCAACGGAAAAATTGGCGAGTTGACGATCTGAAAATGCGACGCTGGGCGATTAGTTTTGTCGTAGCGGGCGGCCTCCTGGCCGCCGACGGAACGACGGCATTGCACCGGGCAGCCCACCGGGATGACCTCGCCACCGTCGAGCAATTACTGCGCGCCGGCGAAGACGTGAAGGCCGCCAACCGCTACGGCGTGACGGCGCTTTCGCTAGCGTGCACGAATGGCAATGGGAAGATGGTGGCGCGATTGCTCGAAGCCGGGGCGGACCCGAACGCCGAGCTTCCGGGCGGCGAGACGGCGCTGATGACCGCCGCCCGCACGGGCAGCGTCGAAGCGGTTCGCGCCCTGCTCGCCAAGGGTGCCAACGTCAAGGGCAAGGAAAAGAAGCAGGGGCAGACGGCCCTGCACTGGGCGGCAGCGGAAGGGAACGTCGGCGTCATCGAAGAGCTGGTCAAGGCCGGCGCGGACGTCAGTGATCGGCTCGACTCTGGCTATACCGCGCTGCTGTTCGCCGTGCGCGAAGGTCACATCCCCGCCGTGAAGGCGCTTCTGAAAGCCGGCGCGGACGTCAACGATACCACCCCAACCGGCGGGCGCCGCTCCGCTCCGGCGCGTTCTCCGCGAGCCGGTACCTCCGCCCTGATCTTAGCCACTTTAAACGCTCACTACGAGCTCGGAGCGGTGTTGCTCGACGCCGGGGCTAATCCAAACGCCGACGGTCCGGGTTACGCGGCGCTGCACGTGGTGACTTGGGTCCGCAAGCCCGGCGGCGGGGACAACGATCCCGCGCCCGATGGCTCCGGGAATATGACCAGCCTGGAGTTCGTCCGGAAATTGGTGGCCAAGGGCGCCAACGTGAACGCCCGGATGACGAAGAAGATCAACGTCGGATTAACCGGTCTGAATACCGCCGGCGGAACGGCGTTTTTCCTGGCCGCTCGCACCGCCGACGCCGAGTTGATGCGCGAGCTAGCGAAGTTGGGAGCGGATCCGAAGTTGCCCAACGAGAACGGTTCTACCCCGTTAATGGCAGCGGCGGGCTTGGGCACGCGGTCACCCGGCGAGGATGCGGGGACGGAGCCGGAGGTCGTGCAGGCCCTCGAATTGGCGCTGGAATTAGGAAACGATATCGACGCCGTCGACCAGAACGGCGAGACGGCGATGCACGGCGCGGCGTATAAGAACCTGCCCGGGGCCGTGTTGCTCCTGGCCCAACGTGGAGCCAAGAGGGAAGTGTGGGACCGGAAAAACAAGTTCGGTTGGACGCCCATGCGGATCGCTGAAGGTTATCGATTCGGCAACTATAAGCCGTCCGATGTGACGATGGCCGCGTTTCGGAAAGTAATGGCGGATGCCAACCGCTAGACTGTTCGGATGGACTTAGACATCAGCGGGAACGTTGCCGTCGTAACAGGCGGAGCCAGTGGCATTGGCCGGGCGTGCGCGGAAGCTCTGGAACGTGAAGGCTGCCGGGTGGCCATCTGGGATCGCAACGGGCCTGGGAAGGTCGACGTGAGCTCGGCGGAGTCCGTCGCGGAGGCTTTACGGGACACCGAGATTCGCCTCGGCCCGGTGCATCACTTGGTCCACGCGGCCGCGACGGGTTCGGGAAAATTTGGATTTCCGTTTCTGAATCTTACACCAGGGGATTGGGCCCGGGTGCTCGAAGTAAACGTGTTGGGGATGCTGCACGTTGCGCAGGCGTTGGCCCCGGGCATGATGCAGCGGCGCACGGGCACGATGGTCTTCATCGGATCCGTGGCCGGGCAGATTGGCTCGCAGACAGACCCGCCGTATTCCGCTAGCAAGGCGGCCAACATCAACTTTGCGCAGTGCTTGGCGAAGGACTTGGCCACCTACGGCGTGCGGGTGAATACCGTGAACCCCGGCATGGTGAAGACGCCGTTGAACCGGGCCGTCTGGCAAGCCTGGCATGACCAACAGCCCGAAGCCCTCCGGCGGACCTACGACGAGTGGGCGACGGAGAAAATCAAGGCCGTGGCGCCACTGGCCCGTTGGCAGGAACCGGCCGAGATCGCCGACATGGTCGCTTTTTTGTCCTCCTCCCGGGCTTCGGCGGTCACCGGGCAGACCATCAACGTCGACGGCGGCCAGGTGATGCATTGGTAAGCGCCCAATGTTCAATCGCCTCGGCAAGCTTCGCCAGGTCGATGGGCTTGGTGAGGTAGTCGGACATTCCGGCGGCCATACACGTTTCGCGGTCGCCCTGCATCGCGTTCGCTGTAATGGCGACGATGGGAATGCGTTCGTGCTCGGCCCAGCGTTCCGTCAGAATCCGCGCCGCGGTGACGCCATCCATGCCGGGCATCTGCCAGTCCATCAGGATGAGATCGAAGTCTCCCCCGGCGGCGAGCAGCAGGGCGTCCTCGCCGTTGGTGGCAAGGGTGCTCGCGCAGCCTAGCTTATTGAGCATAAGCTGGATCACCCGGCGGTTTACCGCGTTGTCGTCGACGACGAGGACGC
Organism: Bryobacteraceae bacterium; assembly: GCA_046597015.1. GTDB lineage: Bacteria > Acidobacteriota > Terriglobia > Bryobacterales > Bryobacteraceae. The sequence continues at coordinate 3,567 of JBKJLJ010000680.1, read as the reverse complement.
GAGAGGGAGATGCCGGTGTAGTCTCGGCGAAAGCGGAGGCCGGCACGGGAAGGGAGGACACGGATAGCGGTACGGTCACCGCAAAGGTGGAACCCTGACCGAGCGTGGATGCCAGAGTGATCGTTCCGCCCATCAGCTCGACGAGCCGGCGACAAATGGCTAGTCCCAGGCCGGAGCCTCCGCGTCGAGCTGAAGCGTCTTCCTCCGCCTGGGTAAAAACCTCGAAGAGGCGTGCTTGGTCCGCTGCGGTGATGCCAATGCCGGTATCAGAAATGGTGAAATGGGCGGTCAGGTTACCGTCCTGTGGCGTGTCAACCGTAAGGCGCAGCAGGATTTCGCCGTGGTCGGTGAACTTCACCGCATTGCTGACGAGGTTGGCGAGGACCTGTTGCAGGCGCAGTTCATCGGCGAGCACGACAACATTCGAGCCCGGGCCCGACTCCACGTGCAGCCCAATGCCTTTCTCGCCCGCTCGCGCGCGAAAGAGGCGCTCGACTTCATACAGTTGGCTTTCGAGGTGGACCGGTCCCGGGCGAAGTTCCAGTTTCCCGGACTCAACCTTCGCCAGATCGAGAATGTCGTTGAGCAGTTCGAGCAGCGCTTGGCCGGACTCGCGAATGGTTTGAGCAAGTTCGTGTTGTTCGGCGGAAAGTGTCGTCTGCCGAAGCAGGTCAGCCATACCAAGGACGCCGTTCATTGGCGTGCGAATCTCGTGGCTCATGTTGGCCAGAAACGCGGACTTCGCTCGGTTCGCGCTTTCGGCGGCGGCGCGGGCGCGGCGCAACCGCAGCGTCTGCCAACCAAGCAGAACACAAACGAGCCCCAGCGCGGAGAGGCCATACCAGAGCTGTCGGGTCCGGTGCCCGGCTTCAATGAATTCAGAGATCGTGAAGAGTTGACTGGATGTGACCACGCCCCAATTGAACGTAATGGACGCGAAGCGACCCGAGCGGATCATTGCGCTCATCCCCTCCCGGAGACGCTCGGCCGCCTGCACCGCACCGCGATCGGTAGGGTTAGCGGCCAAGCCGAAGAGGACGACCCAGCCTGGCTTCGTGTGAAGCCCCACCCCGCTCTTCCCGCAGGCTTTCGGCTTGGCGGAGAGCACACCGTCGCTCATGCCTTCCGCCACCAAGGCTGCGTCCGCTTCGCCACGGCAGAAAGCTTCGATGGCGGCGATCTGGTCCTGGGCCAAAACCGTGGAGGAGCCCGGAGCGATCACCGCGGCCCAAGCCTCCGACTGGCGGCCGCGACCCCGTGCTAGGCGTATGCCAGTCCAATCACCCGGCAACGGCTGGCCTTGCCGGGTGATTACCCAATAGGATAGACGCACGTACGGTTCGCTGATGAACAGGCGCCCCGGGTGCCCGGGAGACTCCGCCAATAGCGGCCATAGGTCTACCAGATCCTTTCGGAAGCCAACCGCGGGACCTTCAGGGACGTGGACCCATTGCAGCGGAAGCCCCAAGTTAGCGGCAACTTCGCTCAGAGCGTCGGACAGCGGTCCTGAAATTTTCCCCGTGACGTCCACATACTGCACCGGAGGCTGATGCTGGTAGCCCATGCGGAAGACGCGATTGCGGGTTTGGTCCCGCAGCAGCACGATCATCATGCCACTAGCGAGGACGCCTAGACCAACTGCGCTCGCCCAGAGAACCCTGGCGGGCGGCCGACGCTTCAGCCATCCGAAATTCATCTTCGCTACCCGCTATATACTATCAGGCATATCGACGGCGGACCGGGAATCTTACGGGGTTCTACTCGTCGGACCCGTATAATGTTCGGATATGACGCCGAGCGAGATAGCCGAACACCCCATTCTTTCCACCAATTGGTACCACAGGTTAGAATTGGCGCCCGGGCTAGTTACTCCCGGCCCGGGGTACGACAATCTGGTGGTCACCCGGACGATGCTGAATGGGATCGACGTGGCCGGGCAGAACTGCCTCGACATCGGGGCCATGGATGGCCTGGTCGCGTATCTTCTGGAGCGGCGCGGCGCGGCGCGGTCGGTCGCCTATGACCGGAACAGTCGTCCTCTGAATCCTATTTCGAATGGTGACCGTTTTCGGTTTGCCCGGCAGGCCCTCGGATCAAAGGCGGAATTCCTCTGGGATATGCCGTTGAAGCACGTGTGGGCCGCCTCGGCCGAGATCGGATTACGGACCTACGACGTCGTAGTTTTCGCCGGAGTTTTGTATCACATGTTCGATCCGCTGGCCGGACTGGCGGTCGCGCGAAATCTAGTCCGGGATGGCGGACTCATCGTAGTGGAGACGGGAGCGACGCTCGACGCCAGCGCCAGCATGCATGCCAACGTCGGCGGCAGGTTCTATCCGGCGGACGACTACTGGCTACCCTCCGTCCGCACCCTCGAATACTGGATGCGTTTTTTGCACCTGGAGCCCATCGATGCCACCTTCCTCCACCATCGCGTGGTAGACGGGCTCCCGGTGATCCGGGTGGCCGTGACGTGCCGGGCCGTAGAGAGTTTCCGCGCCACGCCGGATGACGACTGGATGCGCCGCCAAACCACCGGAGCATTCGTACCGGACTTTCAGGAATGCCTGAACTGGGATGAGGTCAAAAGTGACAAACCGCCGGTGCCGTATCGCAACTCCGGGCGGCATCTGGCTCGTCATCCAGGTTCGGATGTGTTAGACCTTTTCACGACTCTGACCTCAAGCCCCGCAATGCAAGCTTCAGCCCATCCGAAACTGATGGAGTTGATGCTGGCCGACAGCTAAAAAAGTCTGGAGCCACCCGCCAGGATCGAACTGGCGACCTGCTGATTACGAATCAGCCGCTCTACCAACTGAGCTAGGGTGGCACCCAAAGGCACACAATTTCTAGTATACACGCCTACCCATGCTAGAGTGAAATTCGACCGCATGCAGAAGCCTCGCCTCGTCATTCTTGGTTCCGGGGGTCACGCCAAAGTCATTGTCGAGATCTTCGAAGAATCAGCCGCGTTCGACATCGTCGGCTACACGTCCCTCAACCCGGCGACGCCCCTCTTCCATTTGCCTTATCTCGGCGACGATGACAGCCTGCCCGCTATCTTCGCCTCGGGCGTCACCCACGCCTTTCCCGCCATCGGCAGCAACCGCATCCGCCATCGTATGATCGTTCAACTCCAGGCCCTCGGCTTCGTCCTGCCGAATGCCATCAGCTGCCACGCCGTCGTTTCCCGCCGCATCACTCTCGGCGCCGCCATCGCCATCATGCCCGGCGCAATCGTCAACGTCGATTCCGCCATCGGAGACGGCGCCATCCTAAATACCGGCTCCTCCGTCGACCACGATGGCCACATCGGCTCCTGCGCCCACATCGCCCCCGGAGCCCACCTGGCCGGCAATGTCACCGTCGGCGAAGGCGCGTTTCTCGCCGCCGGGTCCTGCGCCGTGCCCGGTATGAACATCGGTGCCTGGGCCACGGTCGGTGCCGGGGGCGTCGTCATTCGCGACATTGACCCCAACTCCGTCTGGGTCGGCGTACCCGCCACCCGGAGGCTCCGCTGAAGATCATCGTCGCCAGCACCGTCGTCCCTTTCCTCTACGGCGGCTA
>JBKJLJ010000600.1:0-5804 GCA_046597015.1 Bryobacteraceae bacterium | reverse complement strand
CCGCCGAGAAACCCTGGCGCTTCGAGGTAATAATCAAACAGATCGCTGACGGCCTCGCCATTTTTGGGATCGAGTTCGACCGCTTTTTCGAACATTTGGCGGGCGCGGGTGGCATAGTGCGGTGCGATCAGAGGATTCCCCGACTCCGCTCTGCGCCCGTAGGCTCGGCCGAGCCAGTGGTAGTGATCGGAGATCTGGCCGTTCAACTGGATGGCTTTTTCAAAGAGATCGGCCGCTTTCTTGAAATCGCCGACCATGTACTGGCACTTGCCGGCCAGGGCATGGGCCGTCGGATCGGTACCCAGGACGGGTTGGAGAATTTTGTAGGCCTCTTGATACTTCGTGCGCTGATAGAGGTCAGCGGCGCGCGTCAATTCGCCCGAACCGGCCCACAGGCCGGCGCTGGCGAACATGGCGATCAAAAGCAGCTTCATCATTTCCTTCGATGCATTCAGGATAACGCGGGTTTCAGTCAGGTTTGGAACGCCCGCGCCGGGAAAAGCATCCAACAGGAGTTGCCGATGTAGTATCCTCAGGATTGGCAAAACCTAGCACCCCCCGTCGGAGGTCTCCCTTCATGAAATCACTATCTCGTTTGTTATCTCTCTCCGCAGTAGCCCTGCTTTTCACGTTTGGAGCAATGGCCCAGACAGCTTCCCTGGAAGGGGAAGTGAAAGGCGAAGATGGCAAACTGCTTCCGGGCGCATTGATCAAGATCAACCGCACCGACATCAAAGGCAACTACAAGGTCAAAACCAACAAGAAAGGCCAATGGTTCCATGCCGGCCTGCCGCTGGGTCAATACGAAATCGAGTGCGAAGTCGATGGCAAAGTCGTCGATACCGTGAAGGGCATTCGTACCCGGCTGGGCGATCCGCTGCCGGTGAACTTCGACCTGTCGAAGAATGTAGCGCGGAAACAGGCGATGGAAAAGGCGGTCGCGACCGGGCAAGTAACCGAAGAGATGTCGCGTGAAATGACTAAAGAGCAGCGCGAGGCCATGGAAAAGCAGGTGAAAGAACGCGCCGCCGTGATGTCGAAGAACAAAGAGTTGAACGATGCTTTCAACGCTGGCATGGAAAACTTGAAGAGCAAGAACTTCCAGGCTTCGGTCGAAGGGTTCACGAAAGCGGTGGAACTCGACCCGAAGCAGGTCGTTATTTGGGCGAACATGGCGGAGGCGTACATGGGCTTGGCCGGGTCGAAGACCGGAGCCGAACAGGAAGCCGCTAACACTAAGGGGCTCGAAAGTTACGCCAAGGCCCTGGAGTTAAAGGGTGACGATGCTGGCATGCACAACAACTACGCTCTTGCACTGGCGAAAGTGAAGAAGTTTGATGAAGCTCGCGCCGAACTCGACAAGGCCGCTGCGATCGATCCTGCCAATGCAGGCCGATACTACTACAACATGGGCGCCATTCTGACGAACATCAATCAAATGGAAGCGGCCGCGAGCTCCTTCAAGAAGGCTCTCGAACTCGACCCGAACTACGCCGATGCTCACTATCAATACGGCATCTACCTGATTGGTAAGGCGCAGGTTTCTGCCGATGGAAAGATCACCCCGGTTCCTGGGACCGAAGAGTCTTTTCAAAAATACCTTCAGTTGAAGCCGGACGGCCAGTTCGCCGCCAGCGCCAAGAGCATGATTGAATCGATGGGCGCGAAGGTGGAAACGTCCTTCAAGAACCCCAATGCACCGGCCCCGAAGAAAGCCGCTCCGAAAAAGAAGTAACGAAACTCGTTAGGATAAGAGGGCGTCCTATTCGTAGGACGCCCTTTCTCTATTTATGATTAAGTATCTCATTGGTCTGCTGGTTTCCATTCTCGCGGTGGCCTTCATCCGCGCAGTGACGAGCATGCTAATGAAGGGTGCCAAAGAGGCGCTGCAGCAGGACGCCCAGCCGTCCGCCTCTTCCCAGCAGCCCCCCGCGTCCAGCACGCGCTTACGCAAGTGCAAGACTTGCGGCACTTTCGCCCCAGAGACGCGGATGTTACGGCATAGCACCCGGGAAGCCGACATCTTCTTCTGCTCCAAAGAGTGCGAAAAGAAAGAAGCCTAGCGCCCATTGCGCAACAACTTCGCGGCTTGGGCGCTCAGTCCGTTAAGCTGCCGCATCTCATCCTCGGCTTGTTGAACAGACGTCTGAATCCTCGACAACTCGCCCGCGCCGGGGTCTAAGCCCAACTGTTCGGCCCGGCCCTGCACCCGTAGCGAGAGCGTCCGGTACTGGTCCGTGACTTCGCGATAGCGTCGATTGATGCTAGCGAGCAGCAGTTCGCGCCGCCGGTTCAAGTCTTGGAGCTCTTGGGCGGTACGCAGGGCATTCGCCGAGTTACTTTCGGCTTTTCCGGCGGCTTCGCGGACCAACTTCTCGCTCGTTTCCAAACGGAACATTCGTTCGTTCTTGGCTTTCAATTCGGCCTCGGTGGCCGTCACCACCCGTTTGGCGGCCGCCAGCGATTCGCTTCGTTCGGTTAACTCCGCAGTCAGTTTTTCCCGCTCCTCTTTCTCTTGCGCCACGCTCGTCCGCGCAGCTTCCAGATCATTGCGGGCGGCCGAAAGATCCTTTCGCACTCCCTCCAGCGCCGCTCGCGTCTCCTCAATGACGCGGATGTATTCAGTCGAAAGCGGCGGGTGACTGGACTTCTCGATCCGTCTGGCGGGGTTGTTTGCCGACGCCGAGTCGGCCGGCGGTTCCGCGGGGGTTGCGACCGGAGCTGGGCCAGCCTGGGACAGGCCGACCCGGACGCTCATCTCCTGCAGCTTCTGTTCGGCCACTGACCGTTGCGATCGTTCTTGAAAAAGCGCAACGGCGAGAGCGGCGACTATCACCAGTGCCACAGCAAGAACGACCAATATCCATTTGTTTTGCTTCATCGCCGCACCGAAAACCGCTGTCGATAACTCATGTCACATTCTGGCGCCGAAAGGTTAACCAACGCGCTCCGCCCTTGCCCAGTCGGCAGCGCCACGACTACGCTCCAATGTTCCCTGACGTGGGCGAAGATCGCCGCGACGCCCTCGGGAATCTCCGACAAGCCGCGACAGATGATGGCCGACCCTCCGGTGGCTTCGGCCAGCTGCTGCAACCCCCGTTGATAGGCTTCGTTGATCGGATCCACACGATAATGGACGTGGATCAACCAAAGCGGCGTCTCCGTGCCAAGCAACCCATCGCTCACTTTTTGGACTTTTTCTCGAATCAGTTGGTCTGGAAAACGGCGGCTTAAGTCACGCGAATCGCTCGAATTGATCACGGGGTTGGTGAAGTCTTCGCGGTAATTGTAGATGCTGCCATCGGTGCAAAACACGACGGCCACGCGTGCCGCCGACTTGTCGAGTAATCTATCCCCCAGCTTGGCCGCGTCCTCGACGGTTTCCAGTAACCCCGCCTTGCCGCCGCCCGGATACGCGTGAATCGCGGCGATGACCGCGGATTGGTCCCCGGAGGGATCGAGCAGCACACGCAGGCCGTCCTGGGCGCGCAGCACCGCGATCCAGGCGTTAGAAGGCAGCTGGGCCACTGCGGTTTCCAGGGCCGCACGAGCCGCCTCCGGGAACGCCGTATCCCCAGAAAAGTCCAAGACCAGCAGCACCACCAGATCGCTCGACGGACCCTTCATCCGTTGCACGATGGTCGGCCTTCCATCGATGGTCGCTTCAATCCCGGCCGGGTCGCCTTTAGCAACTGACACCGGCACGCGCAGACGGGTCCGGGGTCCCGCGCCGACCGGAGCCCCTAACGCCATCAGCATTTGGCGCCGGTTCAAAAGCTCAACCTCACTCCGACCTGAATCACTCTTCCGCCCCGCGAGCCGATGATCCGTCCGGCGTTGGCATTCGGCGCAGATACCGGCCCGATTACCGGGTCCGGGTCCGCCCAATTAGCCCCATTAACGACATTGAAGCCGGTCGCTTGCAGTTCGAGAGCTCGCTCGGTATCGATCACGATCCGCTTGGTCACCGACAAATCGTGCGCCTGATTGGCCGGATTCCGTAAGGTAGGATGCGTGCGAGGGCCATCTCCCAGCGTGAAATTTTCCGGGTTATCGAAGGCCGCGGCGTTGAACCAGCGCTCGGGGGATGGGTGCGCGACGTTAGGATCGACGCCCGGCACAGTGTTCACGCGCAGCGCGTCCACCAGCCCGCCCGTGTTGTTGAACTGGGGACGCAAGGCGACCGGCTCTCCACTCAGCAGCGTTGTCATGCCGCTGATCGACCAGCCATCCACCAGATACCGCCGCCAATCATCATAGGCGAAGAGCGCTTTCTTCGAGCCGATTGGAAGTTCGTAGGCGTAGGAGAGCGAGAGCCGATGGGGCACGTTGTACGCCGTCAACGACCATTCGTTCCGTCGATGATAGAAATCCTGAACGCCGTAGGGCCCGGAATAATCGTCGTTTTGCTTGGACGCTTCATAAGTCCCTGTCAAAGACAATCCATTCGACGATCGTTTCTCGATCCGGACGGAGCCGGAGTTTCGCCGGTAGTTCCCCGCCGGCCAGGCGCTGTAGATATCGAAGCGCTGATACTGGGGATAAGGTCGGAGTTGCCGCCGAAATACTTCGTTGTTCAGATCGTCTCGATAGCTTAGATTTGCAAGCGGAATGGCGTTTGGGTTCGCCGCGCTATTGGAAACGAAGAGTCGCTGGCCACGGGAATGCGCGAGCGTCACCGCGACGATCACCTGGCCGGGAAGTTCCCGTTCGTAGCTCGACGACGCCGACTGGTAGAGCGGCTGGGTCGCGGTGGGCTCCACGAGATCCGCCACGGTATCATTGGCCGCTTCCGGACTGAGGTTCGGCAGCGGTCGCGGCAAGGCCGGCAGACCGTCCCGTAATCGCAACGCCGGGGCGAGTTGCGTATTCGTGGACAAGTACGTTGGGGTACCCAGAAAGCCCTGCGTCCCCCACTGCGAAGTGTAGAGCGGTACGGGCTGATAGCTGACCGCGTAGGCACCCCGTACGACGCTCTTGGGATTGCCGGTGGGGTTCCAGGCGAAGCCCAGGCTGCCCCCGGGACGCACCCGCACCGGCTGTGCCGCGCCGCCCGCCACTAAGGCTCCTGGCCGACCGTTGAACGGATTAATCGCATCGAGCCGTACCGTCGAAAGCCGGTTAAATTTCTCCACCCGCGGTGTCGAGATGTCCATATTTACGCTCATCGATACGTTCAGCCGCTTGGAGATCTCATACTGATCGCGCAACGAGCAGCTCATGAAGCTCCGACGCCAATACGACGGCGCTGGCGTGACGCTGGCCTCGGCGTACTCCGCCGCGCCAAGCAGGTAACTGGCAAATGCGGATCCGGTGTTGTTGATGCCCGGTAGCGAGGTCAGGCCCGGGCCGAACCGAAAGGTCCCGGCCGGATATTGGGGCAGAAACGCATGAACCTGGTAGCGAGTGAACCGGACCACGCCGCGCAGGCTGTGCGAACCCTGCCGGGTGGAAAAGCCATTGGACGCCGAATAGGTCGTGTTCACGGTCAACTGCACCGGGTTTACTCTTCCCATCGCCAGATAGTTACCGACGAACCGATACGCCGGAAACACCTCTCCGGCTCGACTCGAATCGCTGCGGTCGCTGGCCGCTTCAATGGTCAGGGTATTCACCGTTCGAGGACTGAACGTCAGCACGTGCTCGGCCGAGGCGCGGCGGGCGTTGAAGGTGCGGTCGTTGGGACCGGAGTCGGCAATGGTGGGCGTGATGCGCGACGCACCCGCAAAACCGTTCGTAAACGAAAGCGAAGCGCTCAACCTGCTCTTTTCATCAACGGTATGGTCAACCTTCACGATCATGCC
>JBKJLJ010000494.1:0-12941 GCA_046597015.1 Bryobacteraceae bacterium | reverse complement strand
GCGCGTATTCTTCGCCTTCTTCATCTGATTCAGCGCCATATAGACGCCATCGAGCAGCGCCGTACGGCCCTTGGCTTGGGTGAAGGTCAGCCGATTCTGAATCTCTTCGGTGTTGGTCGTGAAGGGCTGCACCAGCTCCGGCCGATCGTTGAATTGAACCAGGAAGAATTCGTCTTCGGGGTTGGCGGTCTTAAAGAACTGGGCGGTAGCCAGGCGGGCTTTCTGCAGCTTCGAGCCCATGCTACCGCTGGCGTCGAAAACAAGTCCGACCGAGAGCGGGGCATCTTCGCTCGCGAAGGTGGCAATTTTTTGCTCGAGCTTATCTTCGAGCAGTTTAAAGTGCTCGGCTTCGAGACCGGTAACGAAGCGATTCAACGGGTCGGTCACCGTTACATTGATCAGTACGAGATTCGTGTCGACGCGAATGGTGGCCGGACGCCCACTCAGTTCTTTGTCCTCCGCGCTCGCGGTAGCTGCTTTCTTACGTGGCGCGACTGAATCCCGGGACGAACCCTTGCTGGGGCCACCTTGCTCGGGCGGCTTCTGCGTTTTGTCTCCCGCCAGCGCGGCTGTAATCCACAGCGCGCCCGCGGCCGTCACAAGGAGTACGAGCTGACGCAAATTCACGGGGATACCTCTACCAAACGAACCCATTCGTAGTATATCACTCACCCTTTTTGCGGGAACGTTTCTCCAGTTACACTCGTATCAACAACCCAATGGAACTCCTGATCGATCGGCTGTCTAAGACCTACGCTAACGGGGTGAAAGCACTGGACGAAGTTTCGCTCTCGGTGCCTCGCGGCATGTATGGCCTTCTCGGTCAAAACGGCGCGGGCAAAAGCACTCTGATGCGAACAATCGCGACGCTGCAGGACGCCGATTCCGGCTCCGTGCTCCTCGGCGATCTGAACGTTCTGTTGGACAAAGACGCCGTCCGGCAGCGGCTCGGGTATCTGCCGCAGGATTTCGGGGTATATCCCCGCATCAACGCGGTGGACATGCTGAGCCACCTGGCTCTGCTCAAAGGCATCACGAAGGCTTCGGAACGGAAGGCGCTGGTCGACTCGATGCTGCAGCGCGTGAATCTGTTCGAACATCGCAAGAAAGCGCTGACCAGCTATTCCGGCGGGATGCGCCAGCGGTTCGGCATTGCCCAGGCGCTGATCGGGAACCCCCAATTGCTGATCGTCGACGAGCCCACAGCGGGCCTCGACCCCGGCGAGCGCAACCGGTTCTATAACCTGTTGGCGGAGGTGGGCGAGAGCGTCATCGTGATTTTGTCGACGCACATCGTCGAGGATGTGCTCGAACTCTGCAGCAAAATGGCGATTATTCATCAGGGACGGGTACTCTACGAAGGAGGACCGGAAGCGGCGGTGAGTTCGCTCGAAGGCAAAATCTGGCAGCGCCGGATTCCGAAGGCGGCACTGAAAGAGATCGAGCAGCAGCATCGGGTGATCTCGAGCAAGATGGTGGCGGGTCAGCCGTTGGTTCACGTCTACGCCGATTCTTCTCCGGGTGAGGGCTTCGAACCGGCTCGGCCGGGTTTGGAAGACGTTTTCTTTGCGCGCATCGGCGGGATGGTTTAGGACGCACCCATGCTGACGGAATTCCTGCGCTTCGAACTTCGCTTTTGGCTCCGCGGCATGATGCTGTGGGTGTTCTTCTTCGTCATCGGTACGCTCGTTTTCGCGGCCACCTCGTCGGACAAAATCTCCGTCGGCGGATCTCTCGAAAACACGTTCCGCAATGCGCCGTTCGTCATCCAGAACTTTTACTCGATCATGGGCGTGTTCACGCTCATGATGACCACCGCTTTCGTCAACTCCGCCGCTGGCCGGGACTTCGCCTACGGTACGCAGCAGATGATCTTCTCGACGCCGATCACGAAGCGCGACTATCTGTTTGGCCGCTTCTTCGGCTCCGTCGTGATCGCCGTGATTCCGATGCTCGGCATTTCGGCGGGCATTCTGCTTTCGGCTGTGATGCCTTGGAACGACGCGGAACGCTGGGGTCCGATTGTCTTCGCCGCGCATTGGAAAAGCATTCTCGTATTTGCCATTCCGAATACACTTTTCTGCGGGGCCTTCGTCTTCACGATTGCGGTGCTGACGCGCAGCACGGTCACTTCGTTTCTCGGCAGCCTGTTCCTCCTGACGGGGTTCGTCGTGTCGGAAATTCTGACCCAGAACCTCGACAACGAGACGCTCGCGGGGCTGATTGATCCCTTCGGCGCACGCACTTTCGGACTGATGACCAAGTATTGGACGGTCGCCGACCGGAACTCGATGACGATCGGCTGGGACGGGATGCTCGTTTGGAACCGCGTGCTCTGGCTCTCGATCGGAGCAGCGATGTTCGCGTTTGCCTACTGGCGTTTTTCGTTTTCTGAGCGCGTCAAGAAGGGCGCTGCCCCAGCCGTTGATGCGCCGTCGACAGCTGAGCCGGTGGCGCTGCCGATGGTGCAATTCCGGCACGGTGGCACAGCGGCATGCGCCCAGTTCTTCGGCCTATTGAGCTTTGAGTTTTGGGGCTTGGTCAAGACGACAAGCTTCATCGTGCTGCTGGCCGCCGCGCTGCTTAACACCGTCCCCAGCCTGATCTTTTCTGCTTCAGAAGGGTACGGCAACACGTTCCTGCCGATTACCTACCGGATCGTGGAAACCATTCGGGGCTCGCTATATCTATTCCTGCTCGCGATGATCACCTACTATTCGGGCGTCCTCGTGTGGAAGGAACGCGATGCGAAGATGGACGAGATCACCGACGTGTCCCCGTTCCTGTCGGCCTTGGCATTTGGGGCCAAGTTTGTGGCACTAATGGGCGTGATTGCGCTGATCCAGTTGTTGATGCTGGGCGTGGGCGTCGCCTTCCAAAGCTATCAGGGATATGGGCGCCATCAGTTCGACCTGTTTTTTTCCGAACTCTTCGTCTTCGATTTTTCGCTCTTCGTGCTGCAAGCCGTACTCGCGTTTTTTATCCATGTGCTCTCGCCGAACAAGTACGTCGGCTACTTCGGCTACCTGATTTTTCTCGTCGCCAACGCCTTCGTCTGGGCACCGCTCAATGTCGCCACCCGCCTCGTCCGCTATAGCTCGCGGCCGGAGTACACTTACTCCGACTTCTACGGCTTTGGGCCCTTCCTCGCCAACTGGTGGAGTTTCACGGGCTACTGGATGCTCATCGCCGCCGTGCTGGTTCTGCTCAGCGTTACGCTGTGGCCGCGGGGCAAGGAAACGCGTTTGGCCAGCCGGTTCGGTCTGTTCCGAGGCACCCTTCGCGCGACAACCATGGTCGCGGCTGGATCCGCCGCCGCGTGGGGAGGCTGGCTTTACTACAACACCGCCGTGCTGAACCCGCTGCTCGGGCCTGAAACCCGCCTGGACCGGCGGGCCGAATACGAACGGACGTATAAGCCGTTCGAGAAGCTGCCTCAGCCGCGGATCACTTCGATTCGTTACGAAATCGACATCATCCCCGAGCGCCGAGGACTCGTGCTGAAGGGCGACCAGGAGATCGTCAATCCGCATTCCCAGCCGATCAAGGCCCTTCATCTGATCGTGGACCGCGACTATACGAACGAAATTCAAATCGACGGGGCCACCATCGAGAAGGACGACCCCCGCTTGTCGTACCGCATCTACAAGCTCTCGCCTCCGATGCAGCCAGGCGAGAAACGCCGCATGCGTTTCACGACTGCCTTCGCGCCTAAAGGCATCCAGAATTCCACCCCCGTCGTCGAGGTCACCTCCAATGGGACCTTCTTCAACAATGGCATCACGCCGCAGATCGGCTACCAGGCTGGCGGCGAAATCAGCCAGCGCAACGACCGCAAAAAGCGGGGTCTGCCGGAGCGGGAGTTAATGCCTATCCTGGAACGTAACTGCACGGCCAACTGCGCGAATACCTACTTGAGCAACAACTCGGACTGGGTGAATGTCGAAACCGTAATCAGCACGGCCGCCGACCAGATCGCGATCGCCCCCGGCACGCTAGAAAAGGAATGGAACAAGGACGGCCGTCGTTATTTCCAATACCGTCTCGACCACGAATCATTAAACTTTTATAGCTTCCTGTCGGCCCGCTACGCCGTCGCTCGCGAAGAGTGGAACGGCATTCGGACGGAGGTCTACTACTACCCGGAACACTCCTGGAACGTCGCGAAAATGATGAAGTCAATTCAGAAATCGCTCGACTACTACACCAAGAATTTTGGTCCGTACACGCACAAGCAGGCCCGCATCATTGAGTTCCCGCGCATCTCTTCCTTTGCTCAGGCCTTCCCCGGCACCATGCCTTATTCCGAGTCGATCGGCTTCATCGCCAAGATGGAGAAGCCGGACGATATCGATATGGTCTATTACGTCGTCGCCCACGAAATGGGCCACCAATGGTGGGCCCACCAGGTGGTCGGAGCCTACATGCAGGGGGCGACGTTGCTGTCAGAAACGCTGGCGCAATACTCGGCGCTGATGGTGATGGAAAAGGAGTACGGCCGGGATACGATGCGAAAATTTCTCGAATACGAGGCCGACCGCTACCTCTCTGCACGTGGCCGTGAACTGCTGAAAGAACGGCCGATGTTGTCGGTCGAAGCCTCGCAAGGCTACATTCACTATCGTAAGGGCAGCGTCGTCCTCTACCACCTGAAAGAGATGATCGGTGAGGAGGCCATCAACCGCGCTCTGCGAAAGGTGATCGCCCAGTACGCCTACAAACCCGCGCCCTATCCGACCTCCCACGCGCTCGTCGACGCCTTGCGCGAGGAGACCCCGGCGGAACTTCAGTACCTGATCAAGGACCTGTTCGAAGACATCACGCTGTTTGCCAACCGCACGACGGCGGCCACGGCCAAGCGCCGGGCCGACGGCAAATTCGATATCACCATCGACGTTGAAGCCCGCAAGTACAAGGCCGATGAAAAGGGTAACGAAGTGGAAACACCGGTCGCCGACCAGATCGAGATCGGCGCCTTCGCCAAGCCAGAGAAAGGCCAGCGGTACGGCAAGACGCTGCATCGTCAACGGGTCGCGCTGAAATCCGGCAAAGCGCAGTTTACCTTCACCGTAGACGCGGTGCCGGAGAAAGCGGGCATTGACCCTTTTCGGCTCCTGATCGACCGGGTGCCGAGCGACAACATGAAGTCCGTAACGGTGCTTTAACGCAGCGTCTGCGCCGGGTCTACGAGGCGAGCTCGTAGAGCCGGCAGCAGGGCGGCGGCGATGGCCAAAAGCCCGACGCCCAGCACGACGCCGGCCAGCGCCAGGGGGTCCGTCTCGGCGACGCCGAACAACTGACTGCGAATTAGGTCCGCGAGGGCGTAGGCCCCTAACAGCCCCAACGCCAAGCCCGGGATCGCCAAACGAATTCCCTGCCCCAGCACGAGCCGCAGGATGTCCCCTCGCGATGCCCCCAGGGCCGCCCGCAGGGCCATCTCTCGTTGCCGCGCGGCCGCCAGCGATGCGATGACCCCGTAGAGGCCCACCCCGGCCAGCAGGATCGCCACGAGCGCCAGGCCACCACTGATGCCCAGCGCAATCCGGCGCTCCCCCACGCTCCGTTCCACCCACGCCGCCATGGGTTGCGGCGAGACGGTTTCCAACTGCCCATCGACCCGCCGGAGTGCCGCGGCCAGCGCCGCCGGCATGCCCGCTTCGTCCCGCTCGGTGCGCGCGACCACCTGCATTCCTTCAATCGGAAACTGGGCAATGTTCAGAAAGATTTCCGGCACCGGAGCGCTGTCGAGCCCTTGCTGCCGCGCGTCGCTGATGACACCGACGATCACCGCCGATTGTGGTTTCACCCACTGAAACTCCACCCGCTGACCGAGGCCCCGGCCGAACTGGCGCAGAAAGGCCTGATTCACTAGCGCGACCTTCTCCCCCTCGCTCGTTCGAAACAGCCGCCCGTCGACGAGCCGGAACCCGAGCGCTTCAAAAAAACCGGTCGAGGCGATGCTCCGCCGCGCCGCTTGCGGCTCTTCCCCCGGGAACTGGAATCGCGACGCGGCGCTATTGCCAAACAGCGGCAAACGAGAACCGACCCCGACGGCAACCACCCCCGGCACAGCCCGGAACTCAGCTTCCAGACGCGGATAGAAAGCCGCCATTTTCTCGTCCGTATCGTAGCGGCCCTCTGGTATGCCGAGGCCGAACCGATAGACCTGTTCGACGCGGAAGCCGGGGTCGACGGCTAGCACCTGTTGCAGGCTACGAGCCAGCAGCAGGCATCCCGCGAGCAGCACCACGCTAACCGCCACTTCGGCCGCCACGATGGCGGAACGAACCCGATGGCTCCGTCGACCGCCGGCGACCGCGGGGCCGCCCTCGCGCATCTCTTGCTCCAGCACCAAGCGCCGCGCGTGCCAGAGCGGCAGCAGCGGCAACAGGAGGGCCGTCAGCGCCCCGCATCCCAGCGCAAACGCCAGCGTCACCGCCGACGGCTCGACGCGAAACGGCACCAGACGCAACAAGAGAACCGACAGCACCGCACCCCCCAGCGTGCCCGCCAAACTCACTACCAAGCTCTCGCGGAAGAACCCTAGCGCCAGGTCGCGCAGCCGAGCGCCGAGCGACAATCGAATGGCCAATTCCCGCCTCCGGCGGTCAAAACGAACCAGCAGCAGGTGCCCAAGGTTTGCGGCGGCGATCAGCGTCAACAGCAGCGCCCCGACGGCCAGAATCTCCAGCGGCCGATGGTATCGCCCCTGCACTTCCTGCCGCAAGTCCCGTAGCAAAATCCCGCCATCCCGATGGGTGGCATACGCCCCGCTCCACTGCCCGGCCAACACGTTCATCGCCGCTTGGGCCTGCCCGGGAGGCTTCGCCAAACGGGCAATCGCCGACAGGGTCCGTGCCTCGCGACGGCCCCCGTAGTCGGCATGCGAAAGCGGAATCCAAGCCCCCACCGGCTCGTCATTCCAGCTATCGCGGAACTCGGCCGGCAGCACCCCGATCACCGTCACCGGCTGGCTATTTATCAACACCCGCCGCCCCAGAACGTTTCCCCCGCTGCCGAATAAGCGTTGCATGGCCACCGCGCTCAGCACGACGACGCCGGGTTCGTTTTCCTGAAACATGCGCCCTTCCACCGGAGATACGCCCAACACGGTCAGCCAGTCGGCCGTCACCATGCCAGCAATAATCACGTGCACTTTACCGCCATCAGCCCCTTGGAAGCCGAAGCTGCGCGGCCGCCCAACGGCGACGGCTGAGAAGGCACCCGACTTTTGATAGTCCGGCAGTGCTGCGAGCGACGTATCCGCTTCGACTCCGTTGCGTAACGTCTCGTGCACAGCCACCAGTTCGGAGGCATTCCGATAGGGCAGCCCCTGCAGAACCAGCGCCTGGGCAGCCGTGTAGACCGCCGTGTTGGCCCCAATCGCTAACGCCAAAATCAACGCGGCCAACAGAAAAAACCCTGGAGTTCGTCTCATCCTATCCGCGGCGAGAAAGGTACCGGTCGATAATTGCGATCTGCTCCACCACCCGTTCCCGGTCGCGCGCCTCCGGCATCAACGCCAGGTACCTTTCAAAGTCAGAGCGGGCGGCTTGGAACTTCTTTAGCTCCACGTTTACAGCGCCGCGAAGGATGTAGCTATCGGCGTCGGCAGGGCTCGCTTGCAACAGCAGATCGAGTACCTGTGACGCCTTCGGAAACTCCTTGCCCTTGAGGTAAATGCTCCGCAGATTATTCAGCATCCGGATGATGATTTGCCGGGGAGTGACGGGTTGCAAGAGCTGCGGCGTCGTCGATAGATCCATCCCAGTCAGCTCCTTGGCAAAATCGAGACACGCCTCGCCGGTCATCAGCGTCCCCTGATGAAAAACGTCGATGTAGGTTTTGAAGCCTTCGTCTTCATAGCTGCACAGAAAGTGGCCCGGCAGTCCGATACCAAACACCGGCATCTCCAGCCGTTCGGCGACGGCCATGTAAACGACGCAGAGCGAAATCGGGATGCCGGTCCGAGAGGCGATCACCTCGTTCAAGCAACTGTTCCGGGCGTTGTAGTAATCCTGCTCATTGCCCGTGAAGCCCTGCTCACGAAAGAGAAATTCGTGCAGCACCTGGAGTCGTTCAACGCCGTCGTATTCCATGCGCATCCGCTCGTCGATCTCGTTGGCATACGAGTCGAGGATGTCGATGAACGGGCCCGGGTCGAGCATCGGGAACTCGATCGTGGCCAATTCCAAGGCCGCCAGTTCAAGCGGCGCGTCAGAATCCTCACGCGTCAGGATGTCAATCAACGCATCCATAGGTTCCATCGTTAGAATAACAAAGCGTGCGCGTCATTTTTCTCTCCCTCTGCGTTAGCGTTTTGTCGGCCCAGGAACTGGTGTGGCAACGAGTTCTGCCGGACGAAGGCCTGACCGGTGGGGCGGGACGATACACGTGGGGTCGCCGGGTGCTGCGATGGACCGGAGCCGAGTCCCGCGAGATAGCGAGATCTCCCTACGGCTTTGACGATGGCGGCTGCGTGTTCGGCAAGGAAGACCTGATCCTGGCGGAGCGCCCGGCCGCGGGGACGCTCGGCCGCTTGGTTCACCTTCCCGCCCCGGGCTATCAACCGGTCGTGATCGATACCGGAGTAGAACTGCACGATTGCGTTCCGGCCACGCTGTTCGGCCGGTCCGGCTTTTTGATGGTCCATCGCTTCACGCAGGTTCGTTTTTATTGGCTGACCGCCGGCCGCTGGCAGATGCAGGAAATCTACTCGATCTACACCGCTTCGCGCCAGGGAGGGCTAGCGGTTTTCGACGTTGACCGCGACGGACGGCCCGATATTTTCTGTGGCAATTATTGGGTCCGCAGCCCCGAACGGTTCGATCTTCCGTGGCATATCTTTGCCATCAACCTGCTCCATGCTGAGCCGGAGGACGCAAACTTTGTCCTCGCTCCCTGGCGGCAGGAACTGCTGGCGCTCCAACGCGAGCGCGCGTCCACTCCGCTGCGTCGTTTCACGCCACCGGCCGATCGAAAGCAACTTTGGGCCGAAGCAACCGCGAGCGAATATCAACGCCCCACAGCGATTTCCCCCCAGGGTAGGGAACTCTGGATCGGCGACGCGACCGGCGTGACCGCTTGGCCCTCCGGCCGCCACTGGGCCACTGGCCACTCGGTCGTCGCGATCCTCCCCGGGGGCCTCGTCGCCGGCCCCGGCCGCGTCACCCGTTGGCGGCTTCAGCCCTTACGCAAGTAGGCGTCGTCGCCCCGTACCCAATCCGCGCGGACCGGCGCAAACAGGTCGAAAACCCAAGATTTTTCCAGCGCGATCACCCGATGGACAACATTCGAGGGGATCTGCAACGCCTCCCCGGCTTCGATCGTAATGTCCTCATCGGCCGTGATGAACTGCAGCCGGCCTTCCATCAAAATCGTCACCTGTTCGTTCTCGTGGTGATGATCGGGGACCGTTGCGCCTTTCTCCATTTCGAGGCGCGCGATCGTGATCCGTTCCGTATGAATCGTCCGCCGCGCGAGCGCCGAACTGAGTTGTTCAAGAGGGATGCTATTCCAACGATGGAGCTTCATGGGGTTGATCGTGTATTCTAACAGGAGTTGTAAATAGGCTGTTTGGAAGGGTGTTCAATGAAAGGTGTTGTATTAGCTGGTGGTACCGGAAGCCGGCTGTTTCCGCTCACAAAGATTACGAATAAGCATCTGCTGCCGATCTACGACAAGCCGATGATCTACTACCCCATCCAGACCCTGGTGGATGCGGGCATTCGAGACATTCTGATCGTCACTGGCGGTCGCAACGCCGGCGACTTCCTCCGGCTTCTGGCCAACGGCAAGGAGTTCGGTTTGACGCACCTTGACTTCACCTATCAGGAAGGCGAAGGCGGCATCGCCGAGGCCCTCTCGCTCGCCGAACACTTCGCCGATGGCGAACGCATCTGCGTCATTCTCGGCGACAACATTATCGAAGGCTCCATCCGCGACGCGGTGCAGGAGTTTGCGAACCAACCCGGCGGCGCCAAAATCCTACTCAAAGAAGTAGAGGACGCCGAACGATTTGGGGTGGCCGAAATCGTCGACAACAAGATCGTCGGCATCGAAGAAAAGCCCCAAGCACCGAAATCGAACCTTGCAGTCACCGGCTTCTACCTCTACGACGAACACGTTTTTGAGAAGGTGAAGGGTCTCGAACGTTCCGCCCGCGGCGAGTTGGAAATCACCGACGTGAACAACTCCTACATCGCCGACGGCGAGATGACTTTTTCTTACCTCGACGGCTGGTGGACCGACGCCGGCACTTTTGAAAGCCTCCTCCGCGCCAACAATCTCGTCGCCGAAACCATCGCCAAGAAGGCCGAACTTTGAACGACAAGGGCATCGGTCAAGTCATCCTGAAGCCCGATAGCGAGAAGCTCATCCCGGGCGTAAAAGTGTTCCCCGTGCCGCTTTGGCCGGACGACCGCGGCTACTTCCTCGAAGTCGCCCGGCTCGGCCAGGGGCCGGTCGCGGAGTTCCCGGCGGCGACGACGCAGGTCTCCACCGCGCTCAGCTACGCCGGCACCATCAAGGCCTTTCACATCCACAAGCACCAGACGGACTGCTGGCTCGCCGCGGCCGGTATGTTTCAAGTGGCGCTAGTGGATCTGCGCGAAGGCTCGCCGACCTATGGGCTGCGCAACACCCTCTACGTCGGCGTGATGCGGCCATGGCAGATTATCATCCCCCCCGGTGTCGCCCACGGCTACAAGGTTATCGGGGGCGACCCCGGTGTTCTCGTGTACCTAACGAATCGCCTCTACGACCCGGCCGACGAGGGCCGGATTCCCCACAACGACGCGGCCATCAACTACGATTGGGAGCTTCAACACAAGTGAAATTAATCGTTACCGGAGGCGCTGGATTCATCGGGTCAGCCTTCGTCCGTCTTCTCCTCTCGACCCCCGGCCCGTACGAAATCACGGTGCTGGACAAGCTGACCTACGCCGGTAATCCCGACAACCTGGCCCCCATCGCGAGCGATCCTCGCTATAAGTTCGTCCAGGGAGACATCGCCGACTCCGTCGCCGTGAACGCGCTGTTTGAAGAAACGCAGCCCGACGCCATCGTCCATTTCGCCGCCGAAAGCCACGTAGACCGCAGTATTCTGTCGCCCGAACCGGTGGTGCTGACCAACCTATTTGGCACCTTCACGCTGCTGGAAGCCGCCCGCCGCGGCGGCGTCGGCCGCTTCCTGCATGTCTCAACCGACGAGGTTTACGGCTCCATCCCGGAGCCGCACGAGGCCGACGAGAACTATCCGCTTATCGCCAGCAGCCCTTATTCTGCGTCCAAGGCCGGCTCCGATCTGCTGGCACTCTCGTATTGGACCACCTATAAAATGCCGGTCATGGTGACTCGGGCGTCGAACAACTACGGTCCCTACCAGTTCCCCGAAAAGCTGATTCCGCTCATGATCGCCAACGCCCTCGACGGAAAGCCGCTCCCCGTTTATGGCGACGGCCAGCAGATCCGCGATTGGCTCTACGTGGACGATCACTGCCGAGCCATTCTGGCCGTGCTCGAAAAGGGCCGGGCCGGTGAGGTGTACAACATCGGCGGGAGCCGTGCGCTGCCGAACCTCGAAGTGGTCCAACGCATCATCGCCGCTACTGGTCTCGACGAAACGTCCATCCGCTATGTGACCGACCGCCCCGGTCACGACCGTCGCTACGCGCTCACGAGCGATAAACTCACCCGCGAAACCGGTTGGGCCCCGCAGGTCGAGTTCGAAGCCGGACTCGCTGCCACCATCGATTGGTACCGCACCAATACCCGTTGGATCGAACGCGTCCGCACCGGGGCCTACCGCGACTACTACAACCAAAACTACGAGAACCGCTAGCGCTGCGCCAGTCGCGGCGCTGATTTCTCGACCGGCCGCAGGAACACCCCGACGGCCTTGTCGCCGGTCTCCAGCAAGCAGACGAACTCGGTCTCGGTCGTCTTGCCGTTAGGCTGGGTCAGGAACGCCCGACCCCACAAAACTTTCGAGACCTTCTGCGTTCCCACGGCCTTAACCGGCGAAGCCACCGGCTCACCCTGCTTGGCCGGAATCCGAAACTGCGCCCCCGACCGGCCCTTCACTAACTCCGCTTGGTAGTGCCGCTCGCACGGCTCGTTCGCCCACAGCACCGCCCCGATCAATCCCATCGCCAACAGTTTCATAGCACCTTGGTCGCAATCGATTTTGCTTGCAAAAACTGGAGCAGGTAGTCCGGCCCACCGGCCTTCGAATCGGTCCCGGAAAGGTTGAAGCCACCGAACGGATGAGCCCCCACCATCGCCCCGGTACACTTCCGATTCAAGTAAAGATTGCCCACGTGAAACTCCACTTTCGCGCGTTCCAGATGCTCCGGGACGAACGAATAGACGGCCCCGGTCAACCCATAGTCGCTATCGTTGGCGAGTTCCAACGCGTGGTCAAAATCCCGCGCCTTCGTCACCGCCAACACCGGCCCGAAAACCTCTTCCTGAAACAGCCGCGCTGTCCGATCGATATCCGCAAATACCGTCGGGCGCAGGAAGTATCCCGGCCCCGCGGCCTCACTCCCACCGGCCACTAACCGTCCTTCGATTCGACCGATCTCCATATATTGCAGGATGTTTTTTCGCGCCCCGGCGCTGATCACCGGCCCCATCGCAAACGCCGGGTCTGTCGCATCGCCCACCGTCAATGCCGTCACCAGCGGCTCTAAGCGACGCAGGAATTCGTCGTAGACCGCTTCATGCACAATCGCCCGGCTGCACGCCGAACACTTCTGACCCTGATACCCAAACGCCGCCGCCACCACACCTTTCACCGCCGCGTCCAAGTCACATTCCGCATCGACGACAATCGCATCCTTGCCGCCCATCTCCGCCACCACGCGCCGAATCCACTTCAGGCCGGTCTGCGGCTTTGCCGCCAACTCGTTGATCCGCAGGCCCACTTCGCGCGACCC
>JBKJLJ010000483.1:0-6406 GCA_046597015.1 Bryobacteraceae bacterium | reverse complement strand
ATTCCGGCCAGGGCGATGCCGCGGGCGTCGACGATCGAGTCCTGGGCGAGGGGGAGGGCGCTGGCGAGGCTTAAGCCGGCTGCGGCCATCAGGACCGAATCGAGCGCGCGACGAAATCCAGGCCGATCGCTGTAGCGGCGAAGCCAATGCAACAGCACGATACTCAGGAAGGCCGGGGTCACCAGAGCAAGCCAGCCGACGACGGCGCCGGGGTAGCCGGCGAGGTAGTAGCCGATGCCGACCAGATAAACGCCGTTCGGGCCCGGGGCGAGACGGCCGGCGGCGATAGCGGTAGTCAGTTGCTGGTCCGTGAGCAGATGATATTGGAGGACGAAATCGTGGCGTACGATGGCCAGCGAGGTCATGCCGCTGAACGAGGTTAGAGTCGCCTTGACGAGGAGGAGATAGAGCCAGAGGAGGTTCATTTCACCCTCAGGCGATCGAGGGCGAAGCCGGTGAGAATGGCCAGGGCGAGGATAGAGAGCGGCGAGAGCCAACCGCTGGCGAGGGCGATGGTCGCGCCACCGGAAAGGACTCCGATGCGCAGCCAGCGGCGTTGGACGGCGTAGGGCTTGACGATCTTCCAGGCGGAGACGGCGATGAGGGCCACGACGGCGACGAGCGCCCCACTGATGGCGTGGGCGACCCAGGGGTTGTTGCGGGTGTGCTGATAGCCCGTGAGGAGCAGCAGGACGAGGATAGAAGCCGGGACCGAGACGGCGACGACCGCGGCGATGGCCGCGGGCCAGCCACCCAGACGCCAGGCGAGGGCGGCACTGCAGGCCAGGACGTTCGTGCCCGGGGTGAAGCGGGCCAGGCCATAGATGAGCCCGAACTCGGCGGAATCGAGCCACCGGCGGCGTTCTACCAGTTCGAGATGGAGGGCGGCTTGGATGGGGTTACCCCCGCCGAGGGTGAAGCTGCCCGACCGAAAGAAGATGGCCGTCAACTCACGGAAGCGCGGGACGTCCATAGCCCTACTGTATCATCGAGATATGCGCGGAAAATGGCTGTTATTCGGAGGGTGCTTGGTCCTGCTGGCGATCGCCGGGGGGGCGATCACGGTTTGGCGCCGGGAGCAGGCGAAGCCAGCAACGGTGGTGGCACCGGTGGCGGCACCGGTGATCGTGGCCGGCGAGTTGAGTTTGAGTGGAAAGATTGAGGCGCGAAACGTGGTGGGGGTGAAGGCACCTTCGGCGGGGACTGTCGAAGAGTACCTCGTGAACGAGGGCGAAGAGGTTTACGAAGGGCAATTGCTGGCGCGGCTAAAGAATCCGTCGCTTGAGAATGAAAAAGAGATGGCTAAAGAGCGGGCCGACAAGGCCCAAGAAAAGCAGAATTCGATGGAGAGCCAGTTGTTGGCGGCGCGATTAGAGGTGTCCCGGGGGCGAGCCGAGGCGGCCCGGGTGAAGGAAGACTATACCCGGGCGGAACGGGCTTACCAGCGGCAGACGATGCTGAACCAGCAAGGCGCGACGCCGCGGTTGACGTTTGAAAAAACGAAAAAGGACTACGAGAGCGGGAAGGTGGATTACGAAACGCTCGGGGCTCGGCAGCAGGTAGCGGAGAGTCGGTTGACGGATCTAACGCGGGACATCGAATTGGCGAAAAAAGCGGTGGAAGAACGGAATGCGGCGCTCGAAGACGCCGAGACGAACTTGCAGGCGACGCAGGTGCATGCTCCGGTGGACGGGGTCGTGGTTATGCGCAAGGGCGAGGCGGGGGTGGAGATTCAGAAGGGCGAAGACGAAGTTTTTCGCATTGCCACTGACTTGGGGAGCTTGCAGATCATCGTAGAGCCGCAAGCGGCGATGCTGAGCCGGATCAAGGAAGGGATGCTGGCGGCGGTGTTTGTGGCCGAGCAGAGTAACGAGGCGCTGAGCGGGGAGATCGCGCGGGTAGCCGACGGAAAGGTGACGATTCTTTTCCTGAATCCGAACCCGCTGATCAAGCCGGGGCTCACGGCTCAGGTGCGGATCAAGCTGCCCTGATAGAATCGGGGAATTGTATGCAATTCCTCGAAAGTAGCCTAGTTGAACTGATCACCCAAACCGCGACGAATCTGCCTCCCGATGTGCGCAAGGCGATGGGCGTTGCCCTTGAGCAGGAGAAGCCCGATACGCAGGCGTCGCAGGCGCTGAACATCATCGCCAACAACATCGACATGGCGACTGAGGACGAAGGCCCGATTTGCCAGGATACGGGCATGCCTACGTTTATCGTGCATACGCCGGTGGGCGTGAGCCAGATCGTGATTAAGAAAGCGATCAAGGCCGCGGTGGCCGAGGCGACGAAACGCGGGAAGCTGCGGCCGAATTCGGTGGACTCCCTGACGGGCCATAACTCCGGGGACAATCTGGGGGTGGAAACGCCGGTGATCCACTGGGAGCAGTGGGAGCGCGACGACGTGGAAGTGAAGCTGATTCTGAAAGGGGGCGGCTGCGAGAACAAGAATATTCAGTATTCGCTGCCGACCGAGTTGGAGCACCTGGGCAAGGCGGGGCGAGATATTGAGGGCGTAAGGAAGTGCTTGCTGCACGCGGTGTGGCAGGCGCAAGGGCAAGGATGCGCGCCGGGAGCGTTGGGCGTCTGCATTGGCAGCGATAGGGCGCACGGCTACTATCTGGCCAAGCATGAACTGTTTCGGGAATTGGACGATGTGAATCCGAACGCGGAGTTGGCGAAACTGGAAGCCGAAGTGATGGAGGAGGCCAACAAGATCGGGGTGGGGCCGATGGGATTTGGCGGCAACGTGTCGCTAATCGGCTGCAAGGTGATGGCGGCGAACCGGCTGCCGGCGAGTTTCTTCGTTTCGGTGGCTTATGATTGCTGGGCCTATCGGCGACTCGGCGTCCGGCTGGATGCGACAACCGGCGCGATCAACCAATGGCTGTACCGGGACCCGGAACGCGAGGTGGAGAAGCTATCGAAGATGGATGGTTTTCCGCTGACCGGGCGGGAGGTGACGTTGACAGCGCCGTTGACGGAAGCGCAGATGCGGGCGCTGCACGTTGGCGATGTGGTGATCATTCGCGGCGATATGTACACCGGGCGCGACGCGGTGCATGCACGGTTAATGAACCAGCCCCCGCCGGTGAGCCTGGACGGGCAGATTCTTTACCACTGTGGGCCGGTGATGTTGAAAGAGGGCGAACGTTGGGTGGTGAAAGCCGCGGGGCCGACGACATCCATCCGGGAGGAGCCTTATGAGGCGGAGGTGCTGCGACGGTACGGCGTACGAGCCGTGATCGGCAAAGGCGGCATGGGCGCCAAAACCTTAAAGGGGTTGCAGGAGTGCGGCGCCGTTTATTTGAATGGGATTGGCGGGGCGGCGCAGTTTTACGCCCGGACGCTGAAAAAAGTCAAAGGCGTGTATTGGTTTGAATTGGGCGTGCCGGAGGCGATGTGGCACTTGGAAGCCGATGGATTTATAGCGATCGTGACAATGGACTCCCACGGGAACAGCCTGCACGCCGACATAGAGAAATCGACCGGAGAGTTGCTGGAAGCACTGCAAAAGTGATAGCTTAGGAGGGTAGTGGCCGGGTAGCTCAGTTGGTAGAGCAGCGGACTGAAAATCCGCGTGTCGGGGGTTCAAGTCCCTCCCCGGCCACCACAATCCTCCGAAGAGTCCGATTTCGGGCCCCGTCACCGCGGGGCCCTTATTTTTGCTCGAGCACGTCCTGGTGGAGCGGGGCTGGGATATGCTAGCTCAAGCATGAATCGCAGAGCATTTCTAAACGCTTGCCTCGGAACCGCCGGAGCACTGACCTTGGCCGACCGCGCCGACGCCCTCGGGCTGCCGAAAACGAAGATTACGCGAATTCGGTACTACAAGACTCCGACCGACGCCGCCGGGCGTCCGAACACCCGGCAACCACTGTTCAACCAAAGCACGAACGTCGTGCTGGTGGAGACCGATTCGGGTCTGATTGGCGTCGGCGAGGGCGGGGCCGGCGATACGATGGAGCAGTGCGCCGGGCTGCTGATTGGCGAGGACCCGTTCCGTACGGATCGACTCTGGCAGACGATGTACCGTTCGTACTTTTACCCGGCAGGCCGGGAGAAGGTGCACGCGTTGGGCGCGCTCGACGTCGCGCTGTGGGATCTGAAGGGGAAGGCCCTGGGGGTTCCCGTTTACCAATTGCTCGGCGGGCAGGCGCGCGAGTACGTCGAATGCTACTCGACCGGCTACCCGGCCCCGGGTACCCCTAAGGAGGTCGCCAAGGCTTGTGTCGATGCCGGGTTCCGCGCCTACCGGATTTCGACCGACGTGCGGGCCGGGGTGATGGATCGGTTCGAGACGGTTAACCGGGCTTACGAACTCTGCCAACAGGTGCGCGAAGGCGTAGGGAAGGACGGAGCGTGGTGTATCGATTTCCATACCGAGTTGGATATGCCCGACGCGGTGACGCTGGCCAACAAGATCGAGCCCTTGCGACCGTACTTCGTCGAAGACCTCGTGCGGAGCGAGAACCCGGGCGTTTACCGGACCCTCCGCCATCAGGTGAAAGTTCCGATCGCGGTGGGCGAACAGTTTGGGCCGAAGTGGGAATGGAACGAGTTGATTGAGCAGCATCTCATCGACTACGCGCGGGCGACGATCCCGAACGTGGGAGGCATTACGGAGTTTCAGAAGATCGCCGCAATGTGCGAGACGCACTACGTCGGTTTGATTCCCCACTTCACCGGGCCCATTTCCGAAGCGGCGATGGTGCACTGTTCGGCGGCGTTCGCCGGGCCGGTGCTAATGGAAATGGTGATGGGCGGGACGCGGCCGTGGCCCTATCTGAACCAGAGCTACGACTTAAAGAACGGAAAGCTTTGGCCGAATGAACGACCCGGCTTGGGCGTCGAAGTGGACACGAAACAACTGCAATTGATCGGCGACCACAAGGATCGGTATTCGATAACGCCGATGCTGCGGCGGCCGGATGGGTCGCTTACGAACTGGTAAAGTGGCGGTATGCGGATCGGGCTGATTTTTGCTCTGACGATTCCCCTGAACGCGCAGGTGCTGCTCCAGCAGTCCACCTTCGCGCCGGGGGAGTGGACGACGTGGAGTAGCCGGCCGGAAACCATGCCGCGGACGTTTATCGACACGCAGGTGAGCCGGGGAGGCCGGGGGTCGCTGGCGATCAACGGGGCGAGCAACGGGGCGGCGTATGGCGGGTGGCAGAAGCAGGTGAGTGGAGTAGAGGGCGGCAGTTGGATTCGCCTGCGCGCGTTCTACAAGGCCGAGAGCGTGGCGGCGGAGAACTGGCAGGTGGTGGCGCGCTTGGATTGGCGAACGGCCGCGGGCAAGCGGGTGGGCGAACCGGCCTACATCCCGTGGACGCGCCGGCAGAACGAGTGGAGCGAGTTAACGGGGGAGGGGCAGGCACCGGTGGGAACGGCCTCGGTAGTCGTGGAACTGCTGCTGGCGAACGCCCCCCAGGGAACGGTGTGGTGGGACGAGATTTTGCTCGAACGCATTCCGCCTCCGGCCGCGCGGAAAGTGAACATCGCGACGGTGAACTTGCGCCCGAAACAGACGAGCGGCAGCGAAGAGAGCGTCAGCCAGTTTATCGCGACGATTGGCAAGTCGGTGCCGGCCAACACGGATGTGATTTTGCTGCCGGAAGGCATCAGCATCGTCGGCACGCCGAAGACGATCTTCGAGGTTGCGGAAACGATCCCCGGGCCGACGACCAAAGCGCTGAGCGCGGTGGCACGGGCGCGGAAGTCGTATGTCGTCGCCGGGATCTATGAACGGGAAGGCCAAGTGATGTACAACACGGCCGTACTGATCGATCGGAACGGCGAGTTGGCGGGGAAGTATCGCAAGGTGTATTTGCCTCGCGAGGAGGTGGAAGGGGGGCTGACCCCGGGCACGCATTTCCCGGTTTTTAAGACGGACTTTGGAACCGTTGGGCTGATGATTTGCTACGACGTTTTCTTCGCCGAACCGGCCCGGGCATTGGCCAATCAAGGTGCCGAGATGATCCTGATGCCGATTTGGGGCGGCGATGAGACCCTGGCCAAGGCGCGGGCCATTGAGAACGGGGTGTTCCTCGTGACGAGCGGATACGACCATCCGACCTACATCATGGACCCGACCGGAGAGCGGCTGGCGCAAGCTCGGGAGCAAGGGACCGCCGCGACCGCGACCGTGGACCTGGCTAAGCAGTATAGTTGGCAGTGGTTGGGCGAGATGCGCACGCGCCGGTTGAAAGAGTTGCGCATGGACGTCGCGGTGCCGACGCCGGGCGCGCTGCGGTAAGCGGCGCACCCGGCGTCGAATTCTTACGGCTGAACGAGCACTTTCATCAATCCCGGCTCCCCGTCGTAGAGCCGCTGGAAGTAGCCGGGCGAATCAGCCAACGAGATCTTGGCCGAGATGATCGGGTCGACCTGGATCATGCCG
>JBKJLJ010000410.1:0-2505 GCA_046597015.1 Bryobacteraceae bacterium | reverse complement strand
ACAATGGACCGTTGCGGGCGGGGAAGGCGACGGGGTTTGAAGGGGGGATTCGGGTGCCGGCGATTCTGCATGCGCCGCACTTGTTGCCGGCGGGGGCGTATGCGCCGATGGCGAGCGTGATGGATTTGCTGCCGACTTTGGCCGAAGCGGCGGGGATTCCGTTGGGGGCGGGGAAGGCGCTGGATGGGGTGAGCCATTGGGGGGCGCTGCGGGCGGCGAGCGGAGTGGGTCCGCGGAAGAGTTTGTTTTCGAGTGTGCAGGATGCCAGGGGTCCGAGTCAGCATGCGTTTCGGGAGGGTCCGTGGAAGTTAGTGAGCATTGAGACCGTTCCGGCGCAGGAGATGTTGTTTCACTTGGAGGAGGACCCGTATGAGAAGACGGATCGGCTGGGGGCGGCGCCGACGGTGGCGGAGCGGTTGCGGAAGCAGATGAGGGAGTGGGTGGCGCTGCAGCCGCAGGGGGAGGCGAATTTTGCGGGCGGGGCACATCCGGGGTATGTGGTGCCGCAGGATTATGCGAAGGTGGCGGTGGAGTAAGATTTGGCGAAGGACAGTTTTTAGCGTGAGCAAAACGGGTATGTAAATACGCCCGTAGAGTGTGAGAGTATACACGGGAGGATTTACATGAGTTTTCAGGTACAGAAACCGACAGCGGCGTTTATCGGCGCATCCTGGTTGGCGTTGCTGGTGGGTATGGGCTCGTTTTCGATCGGGCTATGGAACGCGGAGATGCCCTTGAATGAAAAGGGCTATTACTTCACGATTTTGATGTATGGATTGTTTGCGGCTGTGTCGCTGCAAAAATCAGTCCGGGACCGATTGGAAGGGATTCGCGTTTCGGCGCTTTACTTTGGGCTTTGCTGGATTTCGGTCGGCCTTTGTATGCTGCTGCTGACGATCGGCCTCTGGAATGCTACGTTGACGTCCAGCGAAAAGGGCTTCTATGCGATGTCGTTCCTGCTGGCGCTTTTCGGTGGCGTTGCCGTGCAAAAGAATGTTCGCGATTTGGCGATGCACGCTGAGCAGGCGGCCCCGCCTAGGATTTAGCCGGCTTCTTCCGCTTGGTGCGGGCGGTCGCGATGGCTTGCCCGCACCAATGTTTCATGGCGTCCGTATCCTCGAAGATTTCGGGGGGCGCGGCGAAGTATTTCATGGTCATCTCTTTGTCGGGGAAGGGCTTGAAGGGCGCTCGGCCGGGGGACTCGCCTTTCAGATAGACGGCACCGTCGGCGACTAAGGCGAAGACATCGCCGTCGCAGTAGAGGCACCAGCCGCCGAACATGTAGCGGGAGGTGATACGGCCGAGCGGTGAAAACTGTTCGATGCAGAACTCGACGAAACGGTCGGGCGGAGGCATTGATACAGTATCGGACATGGCGAAAGAGATTTTGGACGTCGTCGTTGTGGGGAGCGGGCCGGGGGGCGGGATTGCGACCTACGCGCTGTGTCAGCAGGGGCTGAAGGTAGGACTGATAGAGGCGGGCCGGCGGATGATTCCGGGTAAGGATTTCAACGGCCATGGGTCCGCGCACAAGGACTGGGAGAAGCGATTAGCGACGGGGTTCAAAACGCCGATGTGGAAGGTGACCGACTACCAGGAGAAAGACCATTTTGTGGGAGTGGGGGATAACCCTCGACATGGGTTGTTGAAGGCGCTGGGGGGACGGTCGTTGTGTTGGGCGGGGCATACGCTGCGGTTCGGGCCGGGCGACTTTGCGCAGTGGCCGATTGGATACGACGAAGTCGCCCCGTACTATGCGCGGGCGGAGCGGATGATGGGGGTTTCGGGGTTTCGGGATGGGTTGTGGAACATGCCGGACGGGGAGTTTTTGCCGGGCGTGCCGATGCGGTGTAGCGAGAAGATGTTAGGCAAGGGCGTGGCGAAGTTGCGGGGCAAGCATCGGGAGGCGGCGTTTGTAGGGATCCGGAAGGCGATCCCGAGCCAAGGCGGAGCGGTGCCGCGGGCGACGTGCCATTTTTGCGGGCACTGCATGGCGGGGTGCGAGGTGGACTCGAAGTTCACGACGGCGAATACGCCGATTCCGATGGCGATGAAGACGGGGCGGTTGACGCTGTTTTTGCAGTCGACGGTGGTGCGGGTGTTGATGAGCAAAGACGGGGCGCGGGCGGAGGGGGTGGAGATCGTGAGGGCGGACGGGAGCCGGGAGGAGATCCGATGCAAGGCGCTCGTGTTGGCTTGCAGTACGGTGGAGACGGCGCGGTTGTTGCTGGCGCAGGGAATCGGGAATTCGAGTGGGCAGGTGGGGCGGAATTTGACGTCGCACTTTGGGTTGACGGTGGTGGGTTTGTTCCCGCAGGTGAGGGGACGGGACGCGTCGAACGACGACGGGTGGGACTACTATCACAGCATGTTGTCGGGGATGTATTGGCGAGAGAAATCGAAGAAATTTGAGGGGACCTATCAGGTGCAGTGCGGGGCGGGGGTGCATCCGAAGAAGCTGGCGATTAAGTGGGCACCGGGGTTTGGCGACATTATGAAAACGCA
>JBKJLJ010000251.1:0-5129 GCA_046597015.1 Bryobacteraceae bacterium | reverse complement strand
TGTTCGACCTTGCGGATAGCGATGGCAAATCAGGTTTCCGTCGTCTACTCGGGCGATTTGTCGGCTCGGCGGTTTCCCGGACATCTCGCCGACGCACGCACTCTCCCAGAGCAACGCACGTCAGCAGACGAATCGAGAAACAGAAGTGCTATTTGGGCCAGTCATAATTTGTTGGCATCAAAAGGAGGCCACTGCCGGAAAGGATGTCATACTGCAGTTCCAGATCGGTCATCGGTTCGTAGCCCCAGCCAACGAGAGGTCCGTTCCAGTCCGTATAATCCTGGCGACGGTCGCTGCCAAACGCGATCCCGAGTCGCTTGAGCGCGGAAAGGCCCGGCCGTTTCGAGAGCGCAAATGCTCGCATGGCCTCCGGAGTGATGTTGGTTTTCCGAACCTCCAGATCCTCCAGCGCCGGAAGGCTGACGCCTGCCAGTTCCTGCAAGAATTCGTCCCCTATTTCCCCGCAGAGGGCCAGCACCCGGAGATGGGGAAGCGCCCCGTGGATCACGTCGACAGCGCGCTTGGTATCGGGGTAGCAAAGCCGTAACTCCCGCAGAGCCAAGTCAGGGCCGGACCAGAGTTTTTTCCAATTTGGCACACTCGAAAAGTCTGAGAAGGATGCATCCAGGAACTCCAACTCAGGCCACCAAGAGACAGCCGCCAATGCAGCCAGATAGTCGTCGCTGGGATTCATGAAAGGAATCTGAAGGCGGTTTTGTGGTGGGCGGTCGAGAGGTAGCGTCATGGAGATAATCCTACTGGATACAACGATGAGTTGGTTCGAGGGTCACTTCGTCAACGGCGAGCCCGGCCACAAGGCTCATCCCGGCTGCTGGGTTGCCAGCGCCTTGAGCGCGGCGAGGTTGATGGATGTCGTGCGGGACCCGGCGACGACGTGCGAGCTCGGATCCGTCGCTCGAAGCATCTCGTCGAGCGCCGCGCTGGGCTTGAGACCAAGCTTCTTCGCGTCGTGCAGGATCCGCAACCAGAACGAGGCGTGGTTCTGGGCGGCGGGACTTGAGCCGGCCTGGGACTGCCACCCGGCGGCATCATCATCGTCGTTGACGTAGATGTAGCCCATTACCTCGCCAGCCGTAGTTCGCAGCGTCACGTGCTCGACGGGCCGGTCGGTCCGCGACGTATATTTTGGCGGCCCAGAGACCTCGCGCATCTCCAGGTCCTCAGTCATGTAGCCGGGCGGCCGGCGACCGTTAGTCATGCTTCCAGAGTACTCTGACCCAAGGGTTGCCGCCAGCCGGGATTTACTCCTGTTCAACGGGGATTTGAGTCCCTTCGAAATGCGATTCTGCAGCGTACTCGTGCCGCTTCCCATTCATTCTCAGGCGGACTGTTACTTCCAGATCACGATGCACTTACCGGCAAGGGCCGATGGCAAAGCCGCTGCCGGTGACGAGGTTACCGGTTTTAGCTCGCAGGCCATTGCGGGGCGTGGTAAGCCGGTTGAGGTAACCCTTGTCCTTGAAGTCACGGAGAAAGCCTTCCTCCTTAATGATCGTTTCCGGTTTGAGCAGGGCGGCTTTTTTGTCCCGCTCCTGCTCGATTTCCTGGCTTCGAGAAAGAGGCTGGGCGCGAATGAACGGAGGTGACAGGGCCAAAAGGGCCAAAATTTCAACAATTGAAAAAATCTCCGACGCGAATGCTGTGATGCTTTCGGTTCTACGTGCGTTACGGCTGCTTCGATTTTGTCACGATCAGGGGTATCGTAACCGGTAAGCCAGCCGGATTTGTGAGACGGAGCGGGGTGTCACAAATCGGAGTGATTTTCATTCTATCCTGATCCAGTTCGACGACGAGGAATTGACGCTGTGGCGCCCAGGCGGCGATGTGGCGTTCTGCCATTTTCTTGGTGACATTGCCCCTGCGGAGTTCGCCGCCGGAACCGGAGACGACAAAGAGCATGTGGCCGGTGGCGGCTGATTGCTCAGAAAATTGGAGGTTATGTTCGTGCCCGGAGAACACCGCTCGCACATGATTGGCGGCGAAGAGCTTGAACCAGTGGGGGGCTTGGGGCAGGAACGGAGGATGATCGGGGCCGGCGGTGAACATGGGGTGGTGCTGAATGGCGAAGCGCCAGGGAAGCGCGGGTTTGGCGAGTTCGGCAGTGAGCCATCGGGTTTGTTCGCCGGACTCGGTATACATGGGCGCAGGGGGACCGGACCGCTGGTTCCGGGTGGAATCGAGCGCAAAGAATTCGGCGAGGCCGGCGATGGAGAAATGAAACCACCGTTGCCCGAATCCGGCCGGGGTGAAGGTGTTATCGAGATGAGTAATTAGGTCGTCCGTTTTCTCGCTTTCGTTGCCGTCGTGGTTGCCGGCCACCATATAAAAAGGGATTTCGCGAAGAGTAGGGCCATAGGGGAGGAAGAACTTCCTGATCCAGTCGCTGTCTTCCTTGCCCGTTTGGCGGAAGGGGCCATAGATGTTATCGCCGACGGAGAAGACGAAGCGGACTTCGTCACCCTGGGCGCGCAGGCGGAGGCGTTCCTTTTCAAGTAGGGCGGCGAGGGCGTATTGTTCCTTTCCGCCGGTGCCCCAGTCGCCGATGACGAAGAAGACTAGACGCTTGGCCTGGCGGGGCCAGGTACGGAGATTGCCGGTCAGGATGGGCGATCCTTTCTGCAGGATGCGATAGGGGTAGGGGGTATCGGACTGGAGATTTTGGACGGTGAGAAAAGACGTTGAAGCCGGCAGACTTTGACCGTTGATTTCTACCGTGACGGGACCGAGGCCGGTGCCTTCGCGGCCGATGGAGTTACCGGGATGGGCGGGGTCTCCCCAGACGAGTGTGGCGGAGGAGTCGGTGAGAGCGCCCACGTAGACTAAGGCCGCCGCGAGGAGGAGGCACACTATTCGGCCACTCCGAGAATGCGGTAGAGAGTGCTGCGCGTGATGCCGAGGATTTCGGCGGCCTTGCTTTTGTTTCCCTGGAGTTGTTCGAGGACCCAACGGGTGTGACGTCGTTCGACTTCCGCCAGCGGCAGCATTTCCTGCTTCGATGCAGATTCCGGGGAATTCGTTACAACGATGCGCTGGAAGAACGGGGGAAGGTCGCGGGTATCGACGAGTTCATTTTCGGCCATCATGCAAGCGCTGCCGATGACGTTTTCGAGCTCGCGGATATTGCCGGGCCAGGAATGGCGAGCGAGAACGGACTGGGCACGGGGGGTGACGCCGCTGATATTTTTTCCGTATTCGCCGGCATAGCGCTCGACGAAAGTGCGGAGGAGGTAGGGGAAGTCTTCCATGCGCTCGGCGAGCGGTGGGAGGTGGAGTTCGACCATGGAGAGTCGATAGTAGAGATCTTCGCGGAAGTCGCCGGCGGTCATCATGGTTTCAAGGTTGCGGTTGGTGGCGGCGATCACGCGTAGGGAGACTTTCTTAGGGGAGTTGGCGCCGACGGGTTTGATTTCCTGTTGTTGAATGGCGCGGAGGAGTTTGGACTGCATGGCGAAGGGGAGATCGCCGAGTTCATCGAGAAAGAGAGTGCCACCGTCGGCGGCTTCGAACATCCCTTTTTTGTCGTGGGTAGCACCGGTGAAGGAGCCCTTAATGTGACCGAACATTTCGCTTTCAAAGAGAGTTTCGGTGATGGCGGAGCAGTTGCAGACGACGAAGGGACCGGCGTGGACGGGGCTCTGGCGATGGAGGGCGGCGGCGGCGAGTTCTTTTCCGGTGCCGGTGGGTCCGCGGACGAGCGCGACGCGGTAGTGGGGGCCGACGCGGCGGATCATGGCGAACATTTCAAGCATTTGGGCGCTATAGCCGACCATGCCTTCAAAACGATGAGCTTGCACGAGGGCGGCTTCGAGGCGAGCGGCTTCGAGGCGTTTGTGGAATTCTTCGGTCAGTTGGCGGATGCGGGCGCGGAGGTTGGCGACGTTGAGGGGTTTGGTGAGGTAGTCGCAGGCACCGCGGCGGACGGCCTCGACGGCGGATTCGGGGGTGTAGTGGCCGGTGAGGAGGAGAACGTCGGTGGTGGGGGCGAAGAGAAGGATCTCTTCCAAGAGTTCGAGGCCGGAGCGGCCGGGGAGCATGAGGTCGAGGATGACGATCTGGGGGCGTTCGGCGTGAACGACGCGCATGGCGTGGTCGCCGTCAGGGGCCGTGAGGATGCGGCTGCCGAGGGAGGCGAGGGCATCGGTGAGGAGTTC
Source organism: Bryobacteraceae bacterium (assembly GCA_046597015.1). GTDB lineage: Bacteria > Acidobacteriota > Terriglobia > Bryobacterales > Bryobacteraceae. The sequence goes on along the minus strand of JBKJLJ010000251.1, from coordinate 957 downwards.
GAGCGAGAGGGGATCGTCGTCGACGGCTAGGATGGAGGTGAGTGGGTTCAACCTCTATAGGGTAACAAGCCGTAGCATAGAGAGATGTTGCATTGGCGGGGTCGCCCGCTTGACGAAGTTGGATACGTGCTGATTGGCGCTTTGGCGTTGATGTTGGGCACCGGCGCGATTTATTTAAACTGGCAGCAAGCGCAGCGGACGAGTCTGCAGGCATCGCAGACGCGGCAGGCGGTGGGGACGATTCGGCAGTTGCTCGTGATCTTGTACCGGGGGGAGGCGGGGCAGCGGGGCTTTTTGTTGACCGAGGAGCAGGGGTACTTGGTTCCCTATCAGGAGGCGGCCGAGCAGTTGCCGAAGATTTTGGAGCGCTTGAATTTGTTGGGTCAGCAGCAGCCGGCGGTGTGGGAGCGGGTGCTGGAGATCGACCGGTTGGCGCGGGCGAAGATGGGGGAGTTGCAGACCGCGGTGGAATTATTGAAGGAGGGAGATTTGGCGGCCGCGGAGTTACTGGTGCGGAGTAATTTCGGCAAGCAGACGATGGACCAACTGGTGGGGAAGTTAGAGGAACTGGAGAAGCGGGTGTTTGTCTCCGAGGAGGAGTTTAGCGCCGAGTTGCAGGAGCAAATGCGGCGGTCGGCGGCTTTGACGGTGATCTGCTGCGTCGCGCTGTTCGCTTTGTTTGCGATTGAGAACCGGCGGGTGACAAATCGGAAGTTGGCGGCGGAGAAGGCGAGCGAGGTGAAGAGCGCTTTTTTGGCGAGCATGAGCCACGAGTTGAGAACGCCGTTAAACGTGATAATCGGGTATACGCAGATGCAGCAGGAGGAGGCCGAGGAGGCGGGGCGGACGAGTGATTTGGTGGACTTGAAGCGGATTGAGTCAGCAGGGAAGCACTTACTCGTTTTGATTAACGGGGTGTTGGAGCTCTCGAAGATTGAGGCGGGGCGGTTAGAGGTG
>JBKJLJ010000349.1:0-8934 GCA_046597015.1 Bryobacteraceae bacterium | reverse complement strand
CACTCTTCAGGGCGGCCAAATCACGCTGCAGGTGGAGGGATGGTTGGCAATACAAGAAGATGCGACGCCCCCATTTACAGTTGACGCGCCGCTGGTCATACGGGACATCCTTGCAGTTGTGGGCGACGCTCCGATGTTGGGCTCGATCGTGCTGGTTCTCCGGCAGGATAACGACACAATTTGCTCACTGACAATCCCAAGTGGACAGTCGGTATCGAACGTCGTTGAGGGATTCGGACTGGCTCCGTTGCGCGCAGGAGCAAGGCTACGACTGGAAGTAGAAAGCGTTGCGCAAACGGCGGAGAGCACTCCGGGAAGTGACCTAACGGTAACGATCCGACTTTAAGAAAGGAGCGTAATACGATGGCCGAATATCTAGAAAAACTAAGACCCGATCGCGACCTGCAGGTTTATTTTGAACGGCCGTCGGCAATTGCGGCGATGAGTGAAGCGACGACAACGGGGTTCACTGTGTCGGGAACCTGGCGTCAGCAGTTTGATTGGTGTGTAATCGAATGGAATCGTGATAATGTCTGGGAGCATCCATTGTTTCGGAACCTCCCAGATGGAGATCTGAGCAGATTACGGCTCACCTACGATGAAACTCGCGAGAACTGTCTTCTGATGGACTCTGCGATGTATGCAACGGTGGCATGGCCCTTTCTTCGAGTCTGGGTTGAGGACGCATCGGAAAGCGATGATATGGAGAGGTACCTGGAAGTGCCGCTCAAGCGTTATTCTGTCCCGGTCGAAGGGGCGTACGCCCCGGCCCTAGTGACATTCACGTTGCAAGGTTCGGTAACTGCGGGCGACAACGTGGGCTTGGCGTGGATGAATGAACATCATACTCATGTCTGTTATGGCACCGATACGTTGGCCGATGTCGTAGAAGCGATCACGGCGAGCGTTAACGCTTTCTCAACCAACATGATTGCAGTTCGGACGGGCGAGACGATCACGCTTTCTTATGTGGGCACGGACGAGCTTGGCGTGCGCCAGCCGCCAAATAGCTCGATTGCGGGGTCCAACGGAAACCGTGTCGGCGCTTATGGTCACATCACACCCGGGGGGTCTGAGTTCTGGAATATTGAGGCGCAATACTTCGCAGGAGGTACGTCGCCTTCAAAATGGCGTGTGACGTTGGACTTTTCCGCATTAGAGGATAAGAATGGTGAAACCGTTCCGATGGACAAGGTTAGAAAGATGCGCTGGACCTATGCAGCCGACTTCCAACGCACGGAGTTCGAGCGCAGCGACTTTAGAGTCCATGTAGACAATTGGATTGTGGCGGGGTTGGGTCGCCAGTACCGAGTAGCGGGTCCCGGCTCTCGACGAATTGAAAATTCCTCGAAAGCGGTTCAGTATTACGGCTCCAGCTGGGGGCCGGAAGTTCGCGGAAACTATTCGGGCGGTACAATTCGGTGGGCCGAGCAATATGGGGACGGTATTGTGATCCCTTATCGATCCGCCCAGAATCACGAGTTGTACCTGGGAACACGGTTACTCGACCAAGCTCCAAACATCGCATTCCGCGTCGATGATGGTCCGGTGCAGGTGTTCAATCTTCGTCGAAAAGCAGAAGACCGATTGCTGCGATTACCGTTGGGTGCATTTGGGCCAGGCTCCCACACCGTTTATATTACCCATAATGGAGCTTCCGGGAGACGGTTTTGGTTTGACTTCCTCGAGATTGCAATTCCTGCAGCGCAGGTGACCAATCTACCGGTCATCGAAAGAGTGACGTTAGCGACGGATTGGGATACCGATCATTCCTTGGCGATTCCAGCGGAGCGGACGGCCTGGATGATTTACTCGCTTGGGTTCCGGGCAAGAGTCAACCACTATGTCGGGGCACTGGTCTTTTACGAGTTGTACCGAAAGGGGCACAAATATGCCTCGGCTACGATCGACTTCGTCGGGGTACCGACTCCAAGTGCATACACCGAGGTTTCTATCGGAACGTTCGGCGATCCTGCGGCGACGATAACGGTTCGCCACCTCAATTTATATGGGGATACGGCGTCAACCATTGCGAAAGCGTTTGAGCTCGAATTTAATCGGGGGTATACGGCTATCCGGGCGGATGCCGATGGAACTCGACTTTTGATCTATTCGCGAAGGATGGGCCTGGTGGGAGAGACGATCACCTTAGGTGTCTCGCCAATGACGGGCGGATTTCTGCTCGAGCTCAGCAACGAGAGATTGGAAGGATCCGCCGACGGGGCTTGGACCACGGACACTGGGAGCGGACAAACCATTAATCGCGCGTGCCGAGATTGGTCAAGAGAGTTTTATAGGGCGTGCCGCTCCTACGGAATGGATGTCACGGCTGCGTTCTCGACGGAACTCGAACACGGGGATAGTTCGGTAGAAGCCGGCATCGCGCAGCGATACTCCGACGGCCGACCCTGCCTCCTGACGACGCCGGCGCTACAGACCAATTTTTCGCCTACGTCGAGGCAATACTGGGAATTGGTTCATAAGCAGATGGCTGACATCATGGTGGAGGTCGGGTTGGTTCCGTTCCTTCAACTCGGTGAAGTGCAATGGTGGTACTTTCCGGGGCCGCTTGGGAACTCAACGGGAATCAGTATGCCCTATTACGACGAGTACACTCGGGATACTTTTCAGGAGAGGTTCGGTTTTCCCATGCGAATTATTGGCGACCGGTATGTGGATCCGGTGACCTTTTTAGAGGAGAGTACCCACTTACCAGCTCTGATTGGAGAGTACACAGATGATCTGATTTCCTTTGTTAGGGCCTCACACCCAAACTGTCGATACGAGGTGCTTTACCCGACCGACGTAAATGACACGGCGTGGGGACGAATCGTTAACTACCCCAATGAAGCCTGGACGCCCGCGAAGATCGACACATTGAAAACAGAGAGCTTTAGCTTCACGTTTGATCGTGATTTGAACAAGTCGAAGTACTCGATCGAATTTCCGTTTTCCAAGGGGTTCCCTCGAGGAAAGAGTGCCTTCCTGGTCGGGCCGGGTGATTCTACGACAACTTGGCGGAAAGAGGTTGCGATCGCCATTGGCGCTGGGGTGGAATCGATCGTCCTGTTCGCTCTTGATCAATTTTGCTTAATCGGATATTCGCCGTCGATGTCGCGACTTTCGAGGAGGAGTGCACAACGGGGTACATGACCAAATAAATATTATTAATCAAACTGCCATCTTGCATTTAGTTCGCTTTTGCACTATCCTCGAAAGGTGAGCCGTTTTTACCTCCAAAATCCCGTCTGGCAACCGCTTTGCGGGGTGAATGTCGTAGATGCCTTTGTTGGGGTTACCGTCTTGGTAACCGCCTAGTGGCGACGGACTCCGAACGGAATCTAAGGGCCACCGGCGGGGAAACCTGACCGGTGGTTCCTTTTTGGTATCTGGAGTTATATCGATGTCTCAATTGATGAGTGGTGCAAAGATCCTACTTGAGTGTTTAGCGCGAGAGGGCGTCGAAGTTATTTTTGGCTACCCGGGGGGCGTAACGCTGCCCTTCTACGACGCTCTATACGATCATCCGATTCGGCATGTGCTCGTCCGGCATGAACAAAACGCCGCCTTCGCGGCCCAAGGGTATTCGCGCTCCACTGGTCGAGTTGGAGTTTGTTGCGCGACTTCAGGCCCCGGAGCTACGAATCTGGTGACCGGCTTGGTTGACGCGATGATGGATTCGATCCCGATCGTTGCGCTGACCGGACAGGTCTCTACCAAGCTGATAGGCACCGATGCGTTTCAGGAGGCCGATACCTTTGGGATCACCCGATCGGCCACAAAGCACAACTATCTCGTAAAGAATATCAAGGATTTGCCCTCCGTTATTCATGAAGCCTTCTACATCGCTGCGTCCGGCCGGCCCGGCCCGGTTTTAGTGGACGTAACGAAAGATGTATTCATGGGGAACTGTCAATATGAGCAAGTGAATTCTATACATCTTCCGGGATATAAGGTATACACCGAGGGGCACACGGGGCAGATTCGCCGAGCGGCCCAGATGATTCTCGAAGCAGAGCGTCCAATGATCTACGCTGGTGGTGGGATCGTGCTCGGCAACGCCCATGACGAACTTCGTGAACTGGTTGAAACGGTCGACGCCCCTACGGTTTGCACCTTGATGGGACTGGGTGGGCTACCGTGTGAGCATCCCAATTTCATCAGTATGCCCGGTATGCACGGCAGTTATGCGGCAAATATGGCCATATCCGGAGCAGACCTGCTGATAGCTCTAGGAGTCAGGTTCGACGATCGTGTGACTGGGCGTTTAGCCGCCTTCGCTCCCCACGCGAAAATTATTCATGTTGACATCGATCCCGCTGAAATCTCAAAGAATCGGAATGCCGACTTGCCGATTGTTGGGGATCTGAAGCGGATACTTCCCAAACTCACGGCCAATGTTCGGGAAATCCGAACAGAATTGGGAAGCCCGGAGCGACCTGCACTTAAGGCGTGGTGGAAGCAAGTGAGAGAGTGGAAAGCGGAACACCCGTTGGTGCCTGTGTACTCCACGACTGAAATCAAACCACAACATTTAATGGCGGAAATTGATCGAATTTCGGGTGGCAAGGCAATCGTAACGAGCGACGTCGGCCAGCATCAAATGTGGGCCGCTCAACTCATTCGCTACAATGCACCTCGTTTGTGGATCAACTCCGGTGGACTGGGATCCATGGGGTTTGGACTGCCATCCGCGATTGGCGCCCAGTTCGCCAACCCTGACCAGCTTGTTTTCTCCATTGTGGGTGATGGTGGGTTTCAAATGTCACTCCCCGAGTTGGCCACGTTGGTGAACTATGGGTTGCCGGTGAAAATAATCGTTATGAATAATGGGTATTTGGGAATGGTTCGTCAGTGGCAGGAGCTGTTTTACAACAATCGGCTGAGCTCCGTTACCCTGGACAGTTTCCCTGACCCATCCTTGCTGGCAGGCGCTTATGGTTTTAAGGGACGGACGGTTGAGCATCCGTCGGAATTGGCCGACGCATTAAAGGAAGCGATCGACTATAACGGCCCATACTTACTGAATGTTAAGGTAACGCCAACTGAAAATGTTTATCCTATGGTCCCTTCCGGCGGTGCGATTAACGAAATGGTACTCGGTCCTGTTCAACCTAGTCCAGTGGCGTAGTTAGAGGATACGGTGATGCTGCAAATTATCTCTTTGCTCATGGAAAACAAGGCTGGCGCCCTAATGCGCGTGACGGGGTTGCTTACGGCCCGGGGCTACAATATCGAAAGCCTGACGGTCGCCCGTACCCTGGACGCCGGACTATCCCGGATGACGATCGCGGTCGACATCGAACCGCACGGTCGCCGCCAGTTGATCAAGCAGATGAACAAGCTGATCAATGTCTTGCAAGCCACAGATCTATCCGAAGGACCGGCAGTGACACGAGAAATGGTCTTGATGCGAGTCCGGGCTTCGCAAGAATCGAGGACTGCAATTCTCAAGGAGTCCGAGATTTTTGGTGCTAGGGTTGTGGACTCTACGCTGGAAGGTTTCGCGCTGGAAGCCACTGGTGATGCCGAAAAGCTGGATGAATTTATCAACATCATGCAGAGCTACGGAGAGATTGAAGTAACACGGTCGGGTGCCGTGGCCGTCTCACTTGAGTCGAAGAAGCTGCGATTATCCGCACCAATTCCCCGCGGTGAAACAATGTTAGTCGAAGAAAAGAACGGAGTCGCTTAATCATGTTGAAACGCTATTATGAAAACGATGCTGATCTGAACCTATTGAAAGGCAAACGGTTTGCCATCATCGGTTACGGAAGCCAAGGTCACGCCCACGCGCTCAACCTACGGGATACCGGGTGCGACGTTATTGTTGGTTTATACCCTGGTTCGAAGAGTTGGGCCAAGGCTGAAGCTGCTGGACTCACGGTTATGACAGTAGCCGAAGCCACGAAGGCAGCCGATACGTTGATGATTCTAGTTAGCGACCATATCCAGGGAGAGCTTTACAAGAACGAAATCGCACCCAACTTGAGCGCAGGGAAGACGTTGATGTTTGCGCACGGGTTTAGCATTCACTTCAAGTCTATTACCCCTCCAGCGGATGTGGATGTTTCGATGGTGGCTCCTAAGTCTCCCGGGCATCGCGTGCGGGAACTCTTCACTGAAGGTGTGGGCGTTCCTGGGTTAGTCGCAGTCGCGCAAGATGCTACCGGCAAAGCGTTACAGAACGCCCTCGCCTACTCGGCAGGAATTGGCTGTGCCAAGGCTGGGGTAATCGAGACGACGTTTCGAGAGGAAACTGAGAGCGATCTCTTCGGTGAGCAGGCCGTACTTTGTGGCGGTGTTAGCGAACTCGTTAAAGCTGCCTTTGAAACCTTGACAGAAGCTGGCTACGCCCCCGAGATTGCATACTTCGAGTGCCTGCATGAACTCAAACTTATCGTCGACTTGATCTACGAAGGTGGATTGGGCTACATGCGCTATTCGGTTTCTGATACGGCCGAGTATGGCGATTACGTCAGTGGCCCTCGGGTTGTGAATGCCGCTACAAAGGTAGAGATGAAGCGAATTCTGTCCGAAATTCAAGATGGGACGTTTGCACGAAACTGGATCAACGAAAATCAGGAAGGTGGTCGCAAGCGCTTCCTAGCGATGAGGGAAGCCAATGCCGATCATCCCATTGAGAAAATCGGAGCAGAACTTCGATCGATGATGCCTTTCCTAAAGAAGAAGAAAGAAGCAGGCATTCCTCAAGCCTAATTCTCGGCCGGGTCGAACTCTAATGCAGATCGAGATATTTGACACCACTCTTCGTGACGGAACCCAAGGAGAATCTGTTTCCTTTTCCGTTGACGACAAACTTGCAATCGCGAGGGAGTTGGACGCTCTCGGTGTTGACTACATTGAAGGAGGTTGGCCCGGCTCGAATCCCAAAGACAAAGACTTTTTCGCTCGGGCCAAGAGGGAGCTTCGCCTTAGCCACTCGAGACTTGTTGCCTTCGGTTCGACCCATTTCGCAAAGTACGAAGTCGGTGAGGACCCGTCGATTAGAGAACTCATCGAGGCTGACACGCCGACGATCTCGATTTTTGGAAAGACGTGGGACTTCCATGTAACCCGTGTACTCGGTATTACGCTAGAACACAACCTATCGTTGATTGGGTCTACCGTCGATTTCCTTAAGCGGCACGGGCGAGAAGTGGTTTACGATGCTGAGCATTTTTTCGACGGCTATAAATCTAATCCGGAATATGCATTGAAGACTCTCCAGGCGGCCAAGGAGGCGGGTGCGGATGTATTGTGCCTTTGTGACACGAACGGTGGGACTGTACCGCAAGAAGTCTCGGAAATCGTTTTCGTAGTCCGATCGCGGTTTTCTGGAACCATCGGAATTCATTCCCATAACGACTCGGATCTTGCTGTTGCCAACGCTCTGGCGGCCGTGCAGGCCGGTGCTACGCACGTCCAAGGTTGTATAAATGGATATGGCGAACGGTGCGGTAATGCGAATCTAATATCAGTGATCGCTAATCTTGAGTTAAAGTTGGGGCTCGTCACGATTGGCAAAGCTGGACTTAGCAGGCTCACATCCGTTGCCCACTTTGTGGCCGATCTTGCGAACCTTCCTCTTCGGAACGATCAAGCATTTGTCGGGAAAAGTGCGTTTGCCCATAAGGGCGGAGTTCACGTAAGTGCGGTGCTCAAGGACCCCGCCACTTATGAACACATCTCCCCGGAGAACGTGGGAAATACGCAGCGGGTACTTCTCAGCGACATGTCCGGTCGTGGCAATGTCTTCTATAAAATACGACAGCAGGGCTTAGAGAGTCGGTTATCAGCCGAACAACGACATCAATTGCTCGTGCAGATCAAACAATTGGAATACGAGGGCTATGAACTCGAGTCCGCCGAGGGTACATTCGAGTTGCTTGTTTGGGAGATACTCAATCCCGGGCATGACTTCTTTACTGTCGTTTCTTTCGAAGTCACGACAAAGATGGGGTCTAGCAGCGAGAAAGCGGCAACCTACGCTACTGTTTCGCTGCGGATGGTGGACCGAATTTACACCGAAACCGCCGTTGGTAATGGACCGTTTAACGCCCTTGACCTAGCCCTAAGGCAGTGCTTGTTTGGACTCTACCCAGATCTGGCTATAGTCAAGTTGAGTGATTACAAGGTTCGGGTAATTGATTCGAAGAAGGGTACCGATGCCAAGGTTCGAGTACTGATCGAATGGCGGGGGCTAGAACAAAATTGGGCGACGGTTGGAGTTTCGGATAACGTAATTGAGGCAAGCTGGAAAGCCCTGGTTGACGCTATCCGCCTAGAATTGATGCGGTTATCTGACCTAGGCAAGGTTGATCCGCGCTCTACCAGTGATGTGGTGGATCCTAAACCTTTGAGATGAAATCGCAAATTGCTTAACCAATAACTAGAAGAGGGCATTGAAAGTGGGCTCGCCGTGGGAGTCCGTGAAAAGGTCCGATTCACACGGCGTTTAGGAAATGAGGAATTAGGTCACCACGGCGACTATTTGGTGGGCCTTCAGGAGCGCGGTGCGGAGAATCCGGTATCGTCGGCCCCATCGCAGGATGGGCCTAATATTTTTGTTTTAAGCGAACGAGCGGTTGCGGTAGGGACGGCCATTGCTGATCGCACCCCCGCACAGATACGTACGTGCAGAGCTACCGCATGCGGCTCCTGCACAAGGTCGGGACGCGAAGAATCGCTCCTCAGGATAGGGTGATTCCGCTACTCTGAATTGGCCCACAGTGATGGCCAGAAATGGCCCACCCTGTCAGCGAACCGTGTACTCTAAATCCGGCAATAAGCCGGAAGGAGGGGCGGTTGAACAGGAGACCGAAAGTGGAACTATTCGAGCAGATCCGTCGCGAGTACGAGCACGGCGCCGGAACGATCAATGGAGTAGCGAAGAAGCTGGGCATACACCGGAGAATGGTGCGCGAGGCGTTG
>JBKJLJ010001005.1:0-2539 GCA_046597015.1 Bryobacteraceae bacterium | reverse complement strand
AGACGGTGCACCATGGCGGGACGGACTTTGTGTTCGTGGATACGGCGGGGATTCGGCGGAAGGGGAAGACGACGGCGGACGCGGAAAAGCTGAGCGTGGTGATGGCGCAGCGGAATATCCGCATGGCCAATGTCGCGCTGATCATTATCGACGCGAGCGAAGGGATTATGAACCTGGACGCGCACATTGCGGGGTATGCGCATGAGGCGGGCCGGGCGATTATCATCGTCGTGAACAAATGGGATATTTCGCCGAACAAGAAGAAGGCCGACTTTGAGCAGAAGCTGCGGGATGAGTTGAAATTTCTGGAGTTTGCGCAGATCGCCTTTATTTCGGCGAAGAATAATTTGGGGATTACGCAGCTTTACGACATGATCGAGGTGGCGTACAAGTGGTCGAACCATCGGGTGACGACGGGCGAGCTGAACCGGTTCTGCGCGATGGTGGAGTTGAAGCCGGATACGAAGATCAAGTATGTGACGCAGGCTTCGCTGCGGCCTCCGACGTTTGTCGTGTTTACGGATCGGCGGGAGATGCACTTTTCGGCCGAGCGGCAGCTGGTGAACCTGTTCCGGAAGCACTTCGGGTACATTGGAACGCCGATTGTGATTAAGCATCGGCCGGCACCGAAGCGGAAGCCGAAGGCGTAGGCCTCTTTTTGGGGCTTACGGGGCGCTGCACGGCGCTCTGGGGGCGGTTGCCGATAGATGTTGGCTATTTAGACTGCTGAAGCGCTGGCGGCGGCGCTTCAGCAGGGTGACCAGGACTCGTTCGACGGGGGCGGCTAGCTTTGGCCCTCGGCCAACGCCAATTTTTCGGGGACCACTTTCGGCTCCAGGCCCGCTTTGGCCAAGGCGGCATAGACGACGAAGCCGACGACGAAGCTGGCGAGAGCCAGGGGTTCGACGCCGAGTTTTATCCCCAGCGCGGGCGAGATGCCGACGACGAAGCCGATAGCCCAAGCGCCGTAGCCGGCCCAGTTGATGCCTTCGCGGGGACCGGCCCACTTGCCGCCGCTGAGCAGGTAGTCGGCGACCATGGCTCCACAGATGGGCCCGAAGGAGGCACCGACTAAGCCGAAGACTCCGGGTAGGTCAGCGGCGACGCCGGTGCCGGCGAGGACGAGGGCGATGGTCACGCCGACGAGGGTCGACAGGGACCGGGAGACGCCGGGCAGCATGGTGGCGAAGCTGTTGCCGGCGATGAAGGCGCAGAAGCAAGCGGGAACGATGGAGGCGAGGGCGAAGAGCAAGAACATGGACGAGGCCATCGTTCCGCCCATGGAGCCGATGACGGCATCGTAGCTATAGCTCGTGATGGCGGGGTTCAAAGCCCGGGCACCGGCGACCGAAAGCAGCGGCAGGCCGCCGGCGATGAGGATCGCGCCGGCGATGCCGACGAGGCCTCCGAGGCGGACGTCCTTGCCGTTGCGCGAGTTCATGCCGAAATCGACGCCGGCGGCACCGGCCGTGGCGAAGAAGCCGATGACGGTTTGGAGGATGGTGGCGACGGCGCCCCAGGTATCGGTTTGGGTGGGTACCGGATGCTGGCTGATGCCGCCCTGGACGCGGAAGAAGACGACGAGAATCATGAGGAGGGGGATGGCATTGAGGAAGAGGGAGGCGCGGGCTACGTATTGGATGCCGAGGATTCCAATGGAGCCCATGAGGTAGGTCCACACGGCGGCGACGATCCAGAAGGTGGGGGTGCCGGGGGTGGCATCCATGCCGAGGCCCATGAGGATGAAGCGGGTGGAGGTGAAGGTGCCGACGGCGAACCAGCCGACTTGGAGGAGGCCCATGAAGAGGCCGGGCAGGGGGTAGCCGCCGAGGGTGCCGAAGGTGGAGCTGCCGATGACGTAGAGGGGGTAGCCGGTCTTCATACCGAGCATGCCGGGCACGTAGTAGAAGAGGGCGTAGCAGATGAGGCCGGCGGCGGCGAGGGCGGCGATGCAGGCGCCGAGGCTAGCGCGGTCGATTGTGCCTTGGGCCATCGTCTGATAGAACACGATCCAGAGGAACACCCCCGCGTAGGTGGGAGCGGTGTTCGTGTACCATGGGGCCCGGTTCGAGACGGGGTTCGGTTTGGTTTGGCTAATGTATGCAGGGAGCATGGCCCGTTATTCTATTCTCTCTGGAGGCAAAGAGCGAGTACCCTCGTGGGACTCTGGGAATAGACATGAGTGTTGCTCAACTGCTTCGTGCTGAAATCGCCGCCCGCGGACCGCTGCCTTTCTCGCGGTTTATGGAGGTGGCGTTGTATGATCCGGCGGCGGGTTACTACCGCGGGGATCCCTTTGGCAGGGACGGAGATTTCTATACCGCCGAGCAGTTGCAGCCGACCTTTGGACTGCTGCTGCGGCGGTTTTGCGATCAGCATGGGATCACGACGATCGTGCAGCCGGGGGCGGGGCGGGCGGCATTGCGGGATTCGTTTGCGGGCTTGGAGTATGTCCCGATTGATGTCGAGTACGGGACGTGGCCGGAGTCGTTCGAGGGGTTAATTCTGGCCCATGAGTTTTTCGATGCTTTGCCGGTGG
>JBKJLJ010000931.1:0-2688 GCA_046597015.1 Bryobacteraceae bacterium | reverse complement strand
CCTGGCGATATCGCTCCAGGGTGGTGGCCGATTCGGCGGTGATCAGCAGGGCGACGCTCGACCGGTCCCGCGTTGCAATGACCAATTGACACACTCCGCCGCTTGTTAAAGGTCCGTAGCCACTCGCTAGTTGGACGCCCGCCGGGTTGAACCATACTCGGGGCGGCGAAGTGGGGCGAAAGCCGACGAACTGTTGCGCGGCGTCGCGGAATTGGGTCTCTATCGTTTGTCGATTGGACGGGATCGTAGCGATGCCCAGTGACATTTTGACGTTGCCGGGGGGACGCATCATGACCCCGTCCTTTTGGAGCCTGGACGTCCAGGCCGGCGGGACATCATATTGCCAACCGAGGGGCTGGCCGTAAGCCGAATGGACGAGGAGGAGGACCAACGTTAGGCGCATGACTAGAACATCACTTTTAGGGCGAGTTGCCAGTTGCGACTGTCGCCGGAGGTGCCGGTGATGCGACCGAAAGCGGTGTTTGTCGGGGCCGTGTTGGGAGCGTTGAAATTGGTGTGATTCCAGGCGTTATAAGCGTCGGCGCGGAATTGGGTTTTGAGCCGTTCGCGGAGGTTGAAGTTCTTGATGATGGAGAAGTCCCAACTGTTCTGGCCGGGGCTGCGGACACCGTTCAAGCGGACCGGGAACTGGCGGTAGTTGCTGGCGAGTTGTTGGTTGGCGTTGCGATTGAAACCGGCGTCGGTATTGAAATACCGATCGACGTCCTGCCTGTCAGCGGGCAGGTTGATGTTCTTGATGTCGCCGTTAAAGATGGCGTTGCCGAAGCCCATGGGGCCGCCCGATTGCAACGCCACGATGGCCCCGAGTTGCCAGCCGCCGAGGACGAAATTGACGGGCGCCGGGAGGCTGCCGCCGAACTTGCGGCCTTTGCCGACGGGAACTTCCCAGATGCCGGTAGAGGCAATGCGGTGCGTCCGATCGAAGCTGCTGACGGATTCGTAAGGGAGGGGATCGGCGGGGTTGAGGAACTCGAGCGCCTCCATTGTTTTGGACCAGGTGTAGGCGAGTTGGAAGGTGAAGCCTTGGAGGAAGCGGCGTTCGGCGCGGACCTGGAGGGAGTGGTACCAGGAGTAGCCGATGGGTAATTCCAGGGCGATATCGCCGAACTGGGGGTAGGGGCGGAGGAGATTGGCGCGGCTGATGTTGGCACCGAAAATCGGGTTCGTGCCGCGGAAGGGGCTGGGGAATTGCTGGGAGAGATAGTCGATGCGGGGTTGATCGCGGGAGGGGGAACGGCTGAGGTACTCGTTGGGCGTCGCGTTGATTTGGCGTTCGAGATCGAGGCGGGTGCCGCGGTTGGCGACGTAGCCGGCGTCGAGGAGGAGTTGACCGGGGAGGACATGCTGCAGACCGAGGGACCAGCGTTGGGCGTAGCCTTGGAGGTTGGGGCGATAGTAGGTGGACAGCGACTGGCCGAGGTTGGTTTCCAGGCCGCCCGCAGGACCGCGGGGCTGGAGGAGGCCGGTGGGGAAGGGGTTCGAGGTGGTGGCGACGTAGGTGAGGCCGCTATCGAGCGAGGCTTGAATGGGCGTGGACTGGGCGAAGCCGGTTTGGAGCGGGAGGATGGAGTTGACGCCGAGGGTATTGAAGAAGATACCGTAACCGCCACGGAGAATGGATTCCTTGCCGAGTTGGAGGGCGAAGCCGATGCGGGGCATGAAGTTGTTCTTTTCGCCGAGAAAGGGGCTGCGGTTGTTCTGATTGACCCAAGTGAGGCCACCGAGGGCGCGGAACTGGGCGACGGGGATTTCGGGGATGGGGTTGCGCGCGTAGTTGGCGCGGGCGGCGGCGTCAATGGGGTTGGCGGTGGTGCCATCGAATTCGGACTGGAGGCGGTTGTAGCGTTCGTTGATGGGCGTTTCGAGTTCGTAGCGGAGGCCGAGGTTGAGGGTGAGGCGCTTGCTGAATTTCCAATCGTCGTGGATGTAGAGGCCGAGGTATTTGTTTTGGAGGGCGGAGTTAGCGGTGACTTCCATGGAGCCGGCGGGGACGCCGAGGAGCATGGAGGCCAGGTCCTGGCCGATGGGGGCGGCGGGAGAGTTATCGAGGGGGCCGCGGGTGAAGTTGGTGTTGAACGAGAGATCGGGGGAGACGCCGATGGGCCGGCGATTGTTGAAGCTGCGATAGACGCGGAATTCAGGACCGAAGCGGATGGAGTGGTTGCCCATGAGTTTGGTGATATTGGCGGTGGCGGAGTGGGTGAGAGAGGAGTTGACGCCGTCGCCGGGATCTTCCCAAGAGGAGAGTTGGGAGTAGGCGCCGGGGGAGATTCGGGGGAGGGGGGCTTGGCCCTTTTCGGTGACGTTGACGAGGGCGGGGCTGAAGCCGAGGGTGGCGAGATCCATACCGCGGGAGGTGCGATATTGCCACCATTTGGTGGAGGTGAAGCCGTAGCGGAGGTTGAGGACGGTGGTGGGGTTGAGGACGACGACATCGTCGATGGCGGCTCCGCGATTGGGGCGATTTTGGTGGATGCCGTTGATCTCGTTCAGGAAATCGTGGTTCTTGTTTTCCTTCCAGAAATCGTAGTGGACGCGGAGGAAGACGCGATGGTTTTCGCTGATGGCGTGATCGAGGCGGAGGATGTTGGAGTATGTCTTTTGGATGGCTTTGGGGGAACTGAAGAAATTGTTGCGTCCGTCGGGGGTGGCGGTGTTCGGGGAGTT
>JBKJLJ010000778.1:0-3731 GCA_046597015.1 Bryobacteraceae bacterium | reverse complement strand
AAAATACCCGTTGCGTAGCTGGATGTTACCGCTGCCTGCTCTCCTACTACAACCAACCGGACCAAGCGCTGATCGACCGTCGTGATGACGCCGTGAAGCATTTTCTTCTCCGCTTGGCGAACCCCAAGATCCAGTTTCTAGTGGCGGTGGTCGACGGGCCTTCGGCCTTGCCGGGCTGTCCCGCCCCGGATTCTACCCCGCTCGAGATCGAAGGGCAGCGGTTGACCTGGATCTGGCGTTCGGCCCGCTTAGCCGCTATCGAAAGCGGCGACGCAACAGCGGAACTGGAGTCGAAATTGTTGGACAAGGGAATTGAGCTCATTCAGTTGCCACTCGATCCGGCCAGCCGGGGCGTGGCGGTCGCGAAACTAGCGGTGCTCCTGGGAGGAAAAGCGGAGTGAGTCAAGCAACAACATTTGCACCGGGTGAACTGGTCACCGTTCGCGGCCGGGAGTGGATTGTCATCAGCGGTGGCGAAAGTCTGCGACTTCGCCCGCTAACCGGTTCCGAACAGGACAGCGAAACCATTCTGCCGTCCCTCGAAAACGAACCCGTGCGGCACGCGTCGTTTGCCCCACCCAATTTCGAACGAACCGGCGGCCGGGAGGCGGCACAACTGCTGCGGGACGCGCTGCGCCTCTCGTTGCGGAGAGGTGCCGGACCTTTCCGCGGCGCCGGCCGAATCAATTTTGAGCCCCGCGCCTACCAACTCGCCCCGCTCATGATGGCCCTGCGGCAGGAAACCGTGCGGCTGCTAATCGCTGACGACGTGGGTATCGGCAAGACTATCGAGGCTGGCCTGATTCTTCGAGAGTTTCTGGACCGCGGCGAAATCGACCGGTTTACCGTGCTTTGTCCGCCTCATCTCGTGGACCAATGGGCCCGGGAATTGGAGAGCAAGTTTGCCATAGCCGCCACCCCCGTCACGGCCTCCGCCGCCGCCCGCCTGGAGCGGGACCTGCCCATGAACATCAGCCTTTTTGAAGCCTATCCGTTCACGGTGGTCAGCTTGGATTTCATCAAGAGCGAACGGCGATTCAACGACTTTCTGCGGGCCTGCCCGGAGATGGTGGTAGTGGACGAGGCGCACGCCGCCGTCTCCGGCGGCGGGTCGCGCCACCTTCGATTCGATCTGTTGCGGCGGTTGGCGGCGGACATGTCCCGGAACCTGGTGCTCCTAACGGCCACCCCCCACTCAGGCGACGATGACGCCTATCACAACCTGTTAGGCCTGCTGGACCCCGCGTTCGCCGGTTTGCGCACCCTATCGCCGGACGAGTTCCGAGCGCTGCGGGAGCGTTTGGCCGGGTACTACATTCAACGCCGGCGCGGCGACATTGGAGCCTGGAAGGAGCCGGGGCTGTTTCCGCAGCGGGAAACCACCGACCTAAAATACAAGCTGAGCGGTGACTACGAGCACTTCTACGGTGAAATTCTGGATTACTGCGCCGAGACCGTGCAAGCCGTGGAAGGGGACTTGCGGCAACGCCTAGCCTTCTGGGGCATGCTCGCGTTAATGCGCTGCGTCGGTTCGAGCCCCGCGGCCGCCGCGCGCGCGCTGCGGACCCGGGCCAATACCGATGCCGACGCCGAAGAAGCAGCGCGCATTACGGCTCGGACGATCGACGAAGACGAGGGCGCCGAAGACGACCTGGAACCTGGCGGTGCGATTGACGACCGCCGCTTGGCGGCCTTGATCGAACAGGCCGACGCCCTCGCCGCCCACCCCGCCAAGGACCCGAAGTTCACCACCTTGAAAGGCGCCGTGGAGAAGTTATTGAAAGATGGGTTCTCACCGGTCGTTTTCTGCCGCTACATCGCCACAGCCCATGCCGTCGGGGCGGCGCTCGCCCACGCGTTCAAGGACCACACCATTGACGTTGTTACAGGAGACGTGCCGAGCGAGGAGCGCGAGGAGCGAGTGGAAAAGCTCGGTGAATCGGAAAAGCGAGTCATGGTAGCCACCGACTGCTTATCCGAGGGAATCAACCTGCAAGCGCACTTCAATGCCGTAATTCACTATGACCTGTCGTGGAACCCCACCCGGCATCAGCAGCGCGAGGGCCGCATCGACCGCTTTGGACAGAAGCATGAGGTGGTGCGCACGATCCTGCTGTATGGCGAAAACAATCCCGTGGATGGTGCCGTACTCGACGTCATATTGAAAAAAGCGCGGACGATTGAGAAGCAAACCGGGGTTCAGGTGCCCATGCCGGATGAAGGGGGGAGCCTGACGAAAGCACTGATGTCGGCGGTGCTCTTGCGGGCGCGCGAGCGGCGCCAGTTTTCGTTGGATTTTGGCATGGAAGATACCACCGCGGCAAAGGCGATTGACGTCGCCTGGACCAACGCCAGTGAGAAGGAAAAGAAGGCCCGGACGATCTTCGCGCAGCATAGTCTGAAGCCGGAAGACGTCGCCCCGGAATGGGAAGCCACGCAGTCCGCCCTCGGTAGCTTCGCCGATGTCGAACGATTTGTTTCGCGATCGCTCATGCGGCTGGGCGCGCCCTTGGCCCCGCAGCCACGCGGCGGTTTTATGGCACCCCTGCATCTGGTGCCGGACCCGCTGCGGGAACGATTTCTGTCGGAAGGATTACTCGACGAGGGGGGCACTCCACGACCATTGCGAGTAGCGTTTGAGGCGCGACCCCGCTCGGGATATCTCTCGATTCACCGGGCGCATCCCTTGCCGGGCATTTTGGCGGAGTCCTTTCTTGAAAATGCGCTGGAAGCCACCGGGCCGAATAACGATCCGGCGACCTTACCCCGCTGCGGGGTGTGGGAAAGCCCCAATGTAGATACCGTGGTGGCGCTGCTGCTGCTGCGGATCAGGCATCGGATCGATTCCCGCGGCCGCCTAGGCCCACAGTTCGCCATGGCGGAAGAGGCCGCCGCGCTAGCGGTGGAGCTGACAACGGGAGCACGAAAGCACGAAGGTCCCGCTGCCTTCGCGCTGTTGGAATCCCCCGGCGGCGATGTTTCCGAACGGGTCCGCGCCATGCAGTTAAGCGGAGTGAAGGATCGCCTCAGCGGTTGGATGCCCTTGCTCGATGCCTACGCCGGAGAGCGGGCGGCGGTTCTGGCCGCCGATCACGTCCGGGTACGGCAGGCCCTCGGGTCGCGGGCCAGGGCCGGAGTGCGGGTGGAGGCGGTTACGCCAGTAGATGTCATCGGCGTGTACGTGCTGTTGCCGCGGCTGTAAGGGAGAGATCTAGATGGCTGAATCGAATGTTCGTTCTTCCTCACTGCGACGTCGGCGCGCCCGCCTGGCGCGTCTGGACTTTGCCGCGATAGAGATTGTGGGTGCCCTGCTCACGCCGGACGTAGTGGCGAAGATAGCGGCGTTTGATGCCGGGCAACAAACCAGGGAAGGCTACGGCGTTCCGTTGGGCCTGGATTTGCGCGACGAAATAGCGCGCTACTACCGGATTGGGGAAGCGCTGTGGGGACGGTTCCAGGCCTCGCGCGCCCAGAATGCCAGCGCCTCCACGAGATTCGTCACCGATCTGTTGCGCCAATGTTTTGGGTTTGACACGCTGACGGACCAGCCGTGGCTGCATGCTGGGGAGCGGGACTACCCGGTCGGCCATGCGGCGCTCGGTGGGCGCGTGCCGGTGGTGATTGCGCCCGCGGCGGCCGAGACCAGCCGGAGAACTGGCGTGGATGAGAGCCTTGCCAACTTCGGCGACGGCGCACGCCGCCGGTCGGCGACGCTTCTCGCCCAGGAGTTC
>JBKJLJ010000685.1:0-3068 GCA_046597015.1 Bryobacteraceae bacterium | reverse complement strand
GGGCTGCGGCCGTCGCTCGACCGGGTATTGGCGACGGGACTGACGGTGCGGGTAGCGACGCCGCGGGTGCTGAAGCCGGGCGAGGAGAAGATGGCGGAGTTCATGCGGAATCTGGGGGTGCCGTTGCTCGTGCGTTCGGCGGGGTTGGTGGAGTCGTTGCAGGGCCGGGCGGACATGATCGGGGATTTCAGCTTGAACGCGGCGAATTCGTTGACGGCGGCGGCGTTTTTGGAGATGGGTTTGGAGCGGATTACGCCCACGCACGATTTGAATGCCGAGCAGGTGGCGGACTTGGCGCGGCGGGTGGGGCCGGAGCAGATCGAGGCGATCGCGTATCAGCACTTGCCGGTGTTCCATACGGAGCATTGTGTGTTCTGCCGGTTTCTTTCGACGGGCACTTCATACAAAGACTGCGGGCGGCCGTGCGAGACGCATCAGGTGGCGGTACGGGATCAGCAGGGGCGGGCGCATCCGGTGTTGGCGGATGCTGGTTGCCGGAATACGATTTTCGGGGCAGAGGCGCAGGAGGCGAGCGCGCATTTAAACCGTTGGCGGGAGGCGGGGATTCGCCACTTTCGGTTGGAGTTTGCGCATGAGAGTGGGTCGCAGGTGACGGCGATTGCGGGGCAGTTTTTGCAGGCGCTGCTGACGGGGCGGAAGGTGAGCCTAGCGGTGGCGACGACCGAGGGCAGCCTCTTTATTCCGCACGACTATCTGACTTTTCCGATCCTCCAATGATGCGCAAGGTTGGGCTGCTGATGGTTCGGGATAATCGGATTCTGCTTTGCCGGAAGCGCTACGGCACGTCGCTGTTGATTCTGCCCGGCGGGAAGCCGGAGGGAGACGAGACCGAGGAGCGGGCGCTGGAGCGGGAGATCAAAGAAGAGTTGGGGACGACGGTAAGTGCTATAGAACACTTTGGGAGATACGAGGACGAGGCGGCGGGGGATCCGCGACGGGTGAGTGTATCGCTCTACACCGGGGAATTGGGGGGTGAGCCGGTGGCGAACGGTGAGATCGCCGAGTTGATTTGGTTTGGAATGGGGGATGATTCCGCGTTGGTCTCGCCGAGTTTACGGCGGCAGATTTTGCCCGATCTGCTACGGCGGGGCATTCTCCGATAGAATCGTCCCGATGCCTCGTTTCATTTTGCTGCTGCTTGCGTCGACGGCCCTATGGGCTGGCCGCAATGAAGATATTCCGTTCCGGAAGCACCAACTGCACTACGGAGCCAATGAGACGGCGGCGCTGGCCGATATCAATGGCGATGGACGGATGGACGTCGTGAACGGGGAGTACTGGCACGAGCAGTTGCCGGGGAAGAAATGGAAGAGCCACAAGTTTCGGACGGTCGGTTTTTTGAACAACTACATCGACAACTTTACGGACTTGATCATGGACGTGAACGGCGATGGCAAGGTGGATGTGATTAGCTGTTCGTACTTTTCGAAGCGGATTGCGTGGTTTGAGAATCCGGGCAAGTCGGGTGAATGGAAAGAGCATCTGATCGACGAGGGCAACAGCGTCGAGTTCATGTTCTTCGTCGATTTGAACAACGACGGTAAGGCCAACGAGATTTTGCCGCAGTTCGGGGGCAAAGGGCCGACGGTTTACTACGAGTACGTGAAGGGCAAGTTTGAGAAGCGAATAGTGAATGCAAAGAATTTCGGCCACGGGATTGGGGCCGGGGATGTGAACGGGGATGGGAAGACGGACATCATCACGCCGAAGGGTTGGCTGGAGGCCCCGAACTGGACTGAACACGCTGATTGGGATATCAAGAAAGCCACCGG
Organism: Bryobacteraceae bacterium; assembly: GCA_046597015.1. GTDB lineage: Bacteria > Acidobacteriota > Terriglobia > Bryobacterales > Bryobacteraceae. Next base: position 1,275 of record JBKJLJ010000685.1, on the reverse strand, counting down.
GTTTATGTACGCGTTGGACGTGAATGGGGACGGCAAGAACGACATTGTCTGGCCGCATGCACATGACTACGGGATCTATTGGTTGACCCAGGGGGCGGACGGCAAGTTCAGCAATGAGCAGAAGGTGGACGACGTATGGAGCCAGGCGCACGCGACGGCGCTGGTGGATTTGAACGGCGACGGCAAGAAGGATTTGGTGGCCGGGAAGCGGCTATTGGCACATGACCATGAGCCGGGCGTGAACGACTCGCTGGGCATCTACTGGTATGAATATCAGCGGACGACCGATGGCAAGCGGATCGAATGGGTGCGGCACATTATCGACTATGGCGGGATGGCCGGGGCGGGGATGCAGATTGCGGTGGGCGATGTGGATGGGGATGGCGATTTGGATATTGTCGTGGGCGGGAAGGGTGGTTGCTACTGGTTTGAGAACCTTACGAAATGAAGAGCATTCTGATTCTGACCGGCGACGCCGGGGAGGGCTACGAGTGCTGGTACGCGATTCACCGGTTTCGCGAAGAGGGTTACGTTTCGGTGGTGGCGGCACCGGAGAAGCGGCGGCTGCATATGGTGATGCACGACTTTGAGCCGGGTTGGAGCACGTATCGGGAGCGACCGGGGTATGGCGTCGAGGCCGAGTTGGCGTTCGAGGATGTGCGGGCGGCGGACTATGACGCGGTGCTGGTGCTGGGCGGGCGGGCACCGGAATATCTGCGGAACGACGGGAAGGTGTTGGCGATCGTGCGGGCGTTTTCTGAAACGGGCAAGTGGGTGTTCGCGATTTGCCATGGGATTCAGGTGCTGATTGCGGCGGGCTTGGTGAAGGGACGGCGGGTGACTTGCTATGAGCATGTGAAGTTTGAAGTGACGCAAGCGGGTGGGAAGTGGGAGCATTGGCAGGCGGTGCGGGATGGGCACCTGGTGACGGCGCAGACGTGGGAGTCGCATCCGGAGTTTTACCGGGAGGTGATGGAGTGCCTGGCGATTTAGATCGCTATATAGCACTTTGCGCGGGGGCGAGGCCGCGGGCGGAGATGACGATTGCCGAGACGCGGGCGGCGATGCGGGGGGCGCGGCGGTTTCAGCGGATGGTGGCGCAGGATTTGATGGTGGAAGATGCTTCGGCGGACGGCGTGCCGGTGCGGCTGTACGGGGGGGCGTCGGCGGGGGCTTTGCTGTATTTTCATGGCGGGCGATTTCTGAGTGGCGACCTGGATACGCACGACTTGTTTTGCCGGGAGTTGGCTTTACTTTCGGGGTGCGGGGTTTGCG
>JBKJLJ010000630.1:0-5784 GCA_046597015.1 Bryobacteraceae bacterium | reverse complement strand
GGCGTTTTGCTGGGCGGGATTGTCGTCGAACATGGCGGCGTCGGTGAGGAACTTGGACCAGGTATAGGCGACGGTGCCGGTGAGCCCCTTGGCGTACCGTTTATCGAGCTTGTATTGAAAGCTGTGATAGCTGGAGTTGCCGAAGGTGGAGCCATAGACGGAGACGCCGCTGTACTGGGGGAAAGGCCGCAGGGCCTGGTTGACGCGAGCGAGGCCGCCCCAGAGAGAAGAGAAGCCGGCGAAGGGTTCTGAGAAGCCCGCGGCGCGCGCTTCGGGCGAATTGATATTGGCCGTGAGCAGGGAGTTGGGCAGGTTCCAATACTGCTGGGGCAGTTGATTGAGCGATTGGGTGTTGGCCAGGTGGCGACCGGCGTTGGCCACGTAAGAGAAGCTCATGGAGATGTCACTGGCGAACTGGTGTTCGACGGCGAGATTCCACTGGAGCTTATAGGGAAGCCGGTAGCCGGAAGGGATGACGGCGGTAACGCTTTGGCCGTTGGCGGCGGTGGCTTCTTTGACGGGTGGGCGGCGGAAATTTTGCGGGAAGCCGCCGTCCCAGTTAAAGGCCGAGGTGGTGCCGCCGTCGGCGGAGGCGAAGGAGGCGGTGGTGGCATACCCGAAGGCGGGCAGGCCGTTGCCCTGGTTGATGTAGTTCGAGTTGAACAGGCCCGCGCCGGCGCGGAGGACGGTTCGATTGGTTAAGCGGTAGGCGAGACCGAGGCGGGGCGCGTAGTTATTCCAAAGCACGTTGAGATAACGGTTGCTGACTCCGTTCTGGTTGCCGAAGAGCATGGCTCCCGGACGATTCCCTGCCCCGGCGTTGGGTACGCCGATATCGACGTAGGAGATCCGACCGAGGGGATCGCTGTGAGGGATGATGGGCTCCCAGCGGAGGCCGAGGGTGAGGGTGAGTTTTTTCGTCAGCTTCCAGGTGTCGTCGGCGAAGAAGCCGAAGACGGTGTAGCGGCCGCCGGGGAGAGAGTCGCGGAAGAAGGCGCTTCCGTTGTAAGTTTCGCCGAGGAGGAAGCTGGCGAAGGCATCGCCGGAGGCGGCGACGCCGGGCAGGCCGGTGGTCTCGCGACGGTAGCGGAAGGTTCCGCCGCCATTGCCGAAGTTGCGGTAGTTGTCCCGATGACGCTGGACTTCGGCGCCGAACTTCAGGGTGTGGTTGCCGCGGATCATGGTCAGCGTGTCGAGGGCGGTGAAGGTGTGGAAGTAGTTATCGCTGGCGATGTCATCTCCGAAGCGGGTATAGCCTTCGGTGTCGAAAAGAACGGTGGGCGCCAGATCAAATTGGAGCCCGCGGAGACCTAGTTTGCCGCCATTGGGTTGGGTCCAGCCCTGGTCGAGGCCGAGGGAGAAGTTGGGGTTGCGGAAACGCGAATAGCCGAGCCCGATGTGGTTCATGGTAGTCGGAGTCAGGTTTTGGTCGATGTTCAGATGGAGAACGTTGGTGCGCACTTTTTGGAGGTTGTAGTTGAGGAGGAGGGTCGCTGCTTCTCCGCCGATGGGCAGGAGACGCGAAGGGCCGGGGCTTTTGACGGACGGGCGATAGGTGTCGTTATACATGCCGCTGACGCGGGTTTTGGCGGTGAAAGTGTGGTCAATTTTGAAGCCGGCGGTGCGTTCATCAGCACGAGGGCTGCCGAGGGGGGCGATGGAGTTGTTGACGAGGCCGGCCAGTTCGGGCGCCGGGAGGAATGGGAGCATGACCGAGGAAACTTTGCTGAACCGATTGGAGGGGATGCGATTACCGGGAAAGGGAGTCCGGTTTCCGGCAACGGCTGAACTGGCGGGGTCGTAGATGAGCCGGGTACCCAACTCACTGAAGTCGCCTTGGGCCATGCGGGAGGTCGGCAGGGTGTTCAGGCCCGCCAGGGCACCGCCGCGACGGTAGAACTGGTCAAAGGAGAAGAAGAAGAACGTTTTGTCTTTGCCGTTATAGATCTTCGGCAAGACTACCGGGCCCCCGATGGTTCCACCCCATTCGTTCTGTTTGGAAGGGGCGCGGGAAGAGGGGAAAAAGCCACGGGCGTCCAACTTTTCGTTGCGGAGAAACTCGAAGGCGCTGCCATGAATCTGGTTGGTTCCGCTCTTCATGGTGAAGCTGGTGATGCCCCCCATCGCGTGAGCGTACTCGGCGGAATAGTTATTCGTAATGAGTTTGAACTCGGCGATGGCATCGACGGAGGGGTTAACTTCGGCGTCGTTGGAGAGGTCGCCCCGGCTGAGGGCGATGCCGTCGTAGTAGATCTGATCTTGAAAGCCTCCGCCGCCGGAGATGGATTTGGTCCAGGTACCGGTAGGGCTAACGCCGGGCGATAGCTTAATGAAACTGGAGGCGTTGCGGATGCCGCCGCCGAGGGTTAAGGGCAGATCGAGAAATTGCTTGGACTCAACGACGACGCCGACGTCGGCGGACTCGGTTTGGATGATGGGAACTCCGCCTTGGACGGTGACGCTATCGGTTACAGCACCGACGTTTAGCCCGATATCGATGGTGGCGGTTTGGTTCGTTTGGATCTGGACGGCCCGTTGGACGCTGGCGTTGAAGCCGGCTGCCTTGGCGGTTAAGTCATAGAAGCCGATGGGCAGACCGACGAGGCGGTAAGAGCCGGTGCCGGTGGAGACGGTATCGAAGCGGGCGTTGGTGGCGGTGTTCACCACCGCGATGGCGACATTCGGCACGGCGGCGCCGGACTTGTCGGTGATTAGACCCGTAATGGCACCGCGGTCGCCTTGGGCGAACGCCAGCGTCGAAAGAAGGAGCAAACCAAATAGTTTCGGAAAGAGAGGCTTGGCCATTTGGCTGGAACTTTATCACATTTTGAAGTCTTAATCTTGGGTCACCCGGATGTTGCGGAATTCGATGCGCTGTTTGGGTTGGCACTGGAGCCCGATGACCCCTTCGGCGTGCTTGCCGTCTTTGGCGTCGAGGACTTTGTTTCCGTTTAGCTTCACGACAAAATGATCCCCTTTGACGGTGACATCGAAGGCGTTCCATTGGTCCGGTTTGATTTTGGTGGGGGAGGCTTTGACGCTACCGACCAGACTGCCGGTTAGGTAGCCGGCGGGCTGCAGATCCCAGATTTGGAGTTCATAGCCGGTGACGTGGGGTTCGCCTTGCTTTTGACTGCGGAGGAAGACGCCGCTGTTGACGGTGGCGGCGCCTTTGAATTCGAGTTGGAGGCGGTAGTCTTTGAAGGTGTCCTTGGTGGCGATCCAGCCGGCGCCGCCTCCGCCGCAGACGAGCGAGCCGCCTTCGACTTTCCAGTCGCCGGTGCCGGGGGGAGCCGAAGTGGAGCGGGCCTCCCAACCGTTGAGCGTCTTGCCGTCGAAGAGCGTTTGGGCTGGGGCCGCGGCGGCTATGAGTAGAATTCCGAATAAGCAAATTCGCATGTTGTGATCACCTCTTCGAGGGGAAGTTTATCACTTGTACGAGTCCGCTTGCAGAGTTGTACAAGTATGGGTTAGCCTCAGGGGATGGCGATGACGATCTCGAAGGCCCGGCAAAATCTGTTCGCGTTGGCGGAGGCGGCGTCGCGTGGGGAGAAAGTGGAGTTCGTTTATAAGGGCAAGACCATGAAGCTGGTAGCGGAGAAGAAGCCATCGAAGCTAGCGAGACTCGCCAGCATGAAACCCTTGTTTACGCTCCCGCCGGGGGTTACGTGGGATAGCATTGAAAAGGACTGGAGCAAGATCAAGTTAGAAATGCAGGAAGACTGGGAGCGTAAGAATCGCTAGGCCAACAGAATATGCACGCTTATCTTGATACTCAAGTCGCGGTTCGTCTGGCGACCGACGATACAAGAAAGATCAGCCGGGCCGCAAGGGCGGCGATTGATCGTTACGACCTCTTCGTTTCTCCGATGGTTCGAGTGGAGTTGGAATATCTCTTCGAAATCGGTCGCTGTGCGATGTCCTCGTCGAGAGTGCTGGAGTTCCTGGAGACGACATGCGAGGTGCTGGTGTGTCCACTCCCGTTTGATCGGGTAGCGCGGGCGGCTTGTCACGAGTCGTGGACGCGTGACGCCTTTGACCGGTTGATTGTGGCGCACGCCCGCTGTGCTCCCGATGCGTATCTCATTACGGCGGATGAGACGATGCGGGCGAACTATCATCGGGCGGTGTGGTAGCTACTCGACCGGGACCCATTGGCCCGAGCGCATGGCTTCGTAACCGGCGTCGAGAATGCGATTGACGATATAGCCATCTTCGTAAGTCTCGCGCGGCGTGAGGCCGTCGCGGACACATTCGACAAAGTGGCGCATTTCGGCTTGGTAGCCGTAGGCGAACGCCTCCTCCGGCAACGGGCGGGTCCAGCCGAGATCGGTGTCGGCTTTCTCGACGATGTACCCCGCGCCGCGGGTGGAGAAGCCTGAAAGCGGTGTGCCCCGGGTGACGTCGGTGAAGATGGAGCCTTCGGTGCCGTGGACTTCGTTTCGTAAGTCCAGACCGCCTTTCGTGGTCCAGGAGAGCTCGCAGTGGCCGAGGCCGCCGCTCGAAAACTGGAGCAGAAGCATGGCGTTGTCTTCGCCGGCCGTCTTTTCGTGATGGACGAGGCGAGCGCCCCAGGCCATCACCTTTTCGATGCGATCGTGCTTGCCGAAAAAGTAACGAGCCGCCGCGATGCAATGGCATCCGAGATCGTTCATCGCCCCGCCGCCGGTCCGTTCGATATCCCAAAAATGAGCGCTATGGGGACCGCTGTGAGACTCGCGCGAGCGGACCCACAACACCTTGCCAATTCCGCCGGTCGCTACCATCTCTTGCGCTTTAACGACGCAGGGCGCGAAGACTTCGGTTTCGGCGTAGCCGTGGAGTTTTCCGGAGGCCTCGGCGGCTTCCCACATCGACTTAGCTTCGGCGGCGTTGCGACCGAGCGGCTTCGTGCAAACCTGGTTGCGGCCAGCCTTGGACAGGGCTAGCGAAACGGGCAAATGGGAATCGTTGGGTAGGGCGATGACGTACAGGTCGATATCGTTACGAGCGATGAGTTGGGCGAGATCGGCGGTTGGTGCGGCGATTTTCCATCGAGTCGCGAAGGCTTGGGCTTTTTCCAGTTCGCGGGAGTAGTTGGCGACAACGGTCTGGCCGGCGACGTTTGCCAGCCCTTGCATATAAAATTCGGCGACAAAGCCCGAGCCGAGCATGGCGATACTCACGTTCTTCATGGTCCGCAATGTATCATTCTTCGAGGATGACACTCTCTTCGGCTCAGGTCGCGTTGTACCACGAACAAGGCTATTTGCTGGCTCCCGGGTTCTTTTCGCGGGCGCAGATTACTTTATTGCGCCGGGCGGCCAAGGAAGATCGAGCCATGGACCAGCATTCGTTTTCCCGATCCGACGGGGAGGGCGGGGCGGTGCGTCTGACGTTGTGGAATCATCCGGGTGACTCGCTGTATGGAATGTTTGCCCGGTCGGCTTCGCTCGTGCATGCGGCGGAGGCGCTGCTGGACGGTGAGGTGTACCACTATCACTCGAAGATGATCATGAAGGACGCGCGGGTGGGCGGGGCGTGGGCTTGGCATCAGGATTATGGGTATTGGTATCAGAATGCAGTTCTGTTCCCGCTGCTGACGAGCGTGTTCATCGCGGTGGATCCGGCGACGCGGGCGAACGGTTGTCTGCAGGTGATTCCGCGCTCGCATGAGATGGGCCGGCTGGACCATGTGCTGACGGGCGAGCAGGCGGGCGCGGATCCGGGCCGGGTGGCGGCGGTGCTGGAGCGACTTCCCTTGAAGCATATCGAGATGGAGCCTGGCGACGCGCTTTTCTTCCA
>JBKJLJ010000351.1:0-4513 GCA_046597015.1 Bryobacteraceae bacterium | reverse complement strand
CATTACCCTTAAAGACAATGCTCCCTGTCACCCACGAACTCCATGGCGACCGCCGTCACGACCCCTACTTCGGCTTCCGCGAAAAATCCAACCCCGCCGTCCTCGCCCACCTCGAGGACGAAAATGCCCGTACCGACGCCGCCCTCGCCTCCACCCTCCCCCTCCAGGAGCAGCTTTACTCGGAAATCCTCGGCCGCATCCAGGAGACCGACTCCTCCGTCCCCGTCCGCCGCGGCGGTTGGGACTACTACGCCCGCACCGAACAAGGCCTTGCCTACCCCATCTATTGCCGCAGCGGCGAAACGATCCTGGACGCCAACGTCCTCGCCGAAGGCCACGACTACTTCCGCCTTGGGGTCTTCGAAGCCAGCCCCAATCACCAACTCCTGGCCTACTCCACCGACTACGCCGGCGACGAAAAATACACCGTCGTCTTCCTCGACCTCGCCACCCGCCAACTCCTCCCCGACTCCATTCCGGAGACCCACTCCGACCTCGTCTGGGCCAACGATAACCAAACCGTCTTCTACACGAAACTCGATCCCGTTACCCTCCGCCCCCACCAAGTCTGGCGCCACTCCCTCGGCAACCCCATCGATACGCTCGTCTTCGAAGAACCCGACGAACGCTTCCTCCTCGGCCTGGATAAATCCCGCGACGAACAAATCATCTTCCTCCACATCGCCTCCTCCACCAGCTCCGAAGTCCATTTCCTCTCCGCTGACACCCCGCTCGCCCCGCTTACAATCATTGCCCCCCGCCGGCCCGACGTCGAATACTCCGTCGGCCACCGCGACAGCACCTTTCTCATCCGCACAAACCTCGAAGCCACCAATTTCCGGCTCCTCCAAGCCCCCGTCAGCGCCCCCGCCGAATGGTCCGAACTCGTCGCCCACCGCCCCGAAATCTACCTCGAAAACTTCGCCGAGTTCGCCCAGCACCTCGTCCTTTACGAACGCACGAACGGCCTCCGGCAAATCAACATCGACCAAACCCATCTCATCGCGGTCCCCGAACCCGTCTATCACCTCTCCACCCAGCCCAATCCCAACTTCCACACGGACGTCTTCCGCTACGCCTACACCTCGCTGACGACTCCCACCACCGTCTTCGACTACGACATGAACTCCCGCCAGCAGACCCGGCTCAAGCAGGAACCTGTCCTCGGCGGCTATAACCCCTCGGATTACACAACCGAACGCCTCTGGGCGACCGCCTCCGACGGCACCCGCCTGCCCATTGCCCTCGTCTACAAAACCAGCCTATTCAAGAAGGACGGCAAATCCCCCGTCCTCCTTTACGGCTACGGTTCGTACGGCATCAACATTGAAGCCGTCTTCAAAAGCGATCGCCTCAGCCTCCTCGACCGCGGCTTCGCCTACGCCATCGCCACCATCCGCGGCGGCTCAGAAATGGGCCGCCCCTGGTACGATCACGGCAAATTCCTGGAAAAAAAGAATACGTTCACTGATTTCATCGCCGCCGCCGAACACCTTATCGCGCTGCACTATACGTCCCCGGCCCAACTCGCCATCGAAGGCCGCAGCGCCGGGGGTCTGCTCATCGGCGCCGTCCTCAACCTGCGCCCCGATCTGTTCGCCGCCGCCCACGCCGGCGTGCCCTTCGTCGACGTGCTCACGACGATGCTCGACGAAACCCTCCCCCTCACCATCGGAGAATACGAAGAGTGGGGCGACCCCCACGACGAAACTTACTACCATTACATGAAGTCATACTCTCCCTATGACAATGTAACCGCCCAGGCTTACCCCCACTTACTCATCACCAGCGGCCTGAACGATCCCCGGGTTCAGTACTGGGAACCCACCAAGTGGGCCGCCCGCCTCCGCGAACTCCGCACGAACGACAACCTGCTCCTCCTGAAAACCAACATGGGAGCCGGCCACTTCGGCAAGTCCGGCCGCTACGACGCCCTCCGCGAGACCGCCCTCTACTACGCCTTCTTCCTCCACGCCCTCCGTTTGACGTAGAATCTCCCCATGCCGAAACTCGCCGTCCTTCTGTTCGCGGCCGCCGCCTTCGCCCAAACACCCGACACCGTATTCTTAGAAGAACTCACCTGGACCGAAGTCCGCGACGCCCTCAAAGCCGGGAAGACGACCCTCATCATCCCCACCGGCGGCACCGAACAGAACGGTCCCCACATGGTTCTCGGCAAGCACAACTTCCGCATCCATCACACGGCCGGCCGCATCGCCCGCAACCTGGGCAACGCCCTCGTCGCCCCCGTTATGGCCTACGTTCCCGAAGGCGAAATCGCTCCGCCCACCGGCCACATGAAGTTCCCCGGCACCCTCACCATCCCCGACGACGTCTTCCGCAAAGTCCTCGAATACACCGCCCGCAGCGCCAAGCTCCATGGCTTCAAAAACATCGTCTTTATCGGCGACAGCGGCCCCAACCAACCCGGTATGCAAGCCGTCACCGCCCTGCTCAACCAGGAATGGGGCGGTTCCCCGACGCGTGTCCACTTCATCCCCGAGTACTACAAAGCGAACGGCTTCGAAGAATGGCTAGCCACCCAAGGCGAAACAAAAGCCGCGATCGGCACCCACGCCGGCATCTCGGACACCGCCCTCCTCCTCGCCGTCAACCCCCAACTCGTCCGTTCGGAAAAGCTCGCCAACACCGGTAAGCCCAGCGAGACCGGCGTCACCGGAGACCCCACCCGCGCCACGGTCGCCTACGGAAAAAAGGGCCTCGAGATGATCGTCGATATCACCGTCGACCGCATCCGCAAATCCATCTCCAAGAACTGAGTTCCCCCGTGTATACTGACCCTAATCAGTCCCGTTTTATCCCGGTGCTCCCCTGTCGAAATTAATCATCCAAACGCTCGAATTGAACGACCTCGCCTGGAGCGCCGCATCCGCCATTCCAGGCCAGGAAATCGAACTGAGTGCCACCGCTAGCGTAACCGCCGACCAGTGGATCGAGTTCCGGATTCGCAAAACCGACGACAACGGCCCCATTGACTCGATCGACGGCAAACTGGGTGAGTCCAAAGCCAAATGGACCCCCTCCGCGACTCCTACTGACCTTTCCATCCGATTCGACGCCCTACTCCGCGAAAAACCCACCGTGAAGAACGGTCACCAAACCGTCCTCGCCAAGCTCGAATCCCCCGAAATCACCCTCCAAGGCTTCAAAACCGAAATCACCTCCCTAGATTCCTGCTTCGTCCCCAAGCAGGAGAAACTCGAACTGAAGTACAAAATCACCGACCCCGGTGCCGCCGCCAAGAAAGGCCGCATCTACGTCTGGGGCGAACGCTACCCGAAGGACGAGCACCTCTTCTTTGAGGATTTCGACCCCGCCGTCGGCGACAAAACCTGGGACACCTGGGATGGAAAAGCCAATCACGGCTACCTCAGCGGCAAGTACATCAGTCCCGAGTTTTCGCCTTACCGCATCCAAGTCATCATCGGTCCCGACGCCGACAGCGTCAAGGAGCCGTTCGCGAAGGGCGCCGGCAAAGTCAACCTCGTCGAAAAGCAGTTCCAGATTAAGTTCGAAACCATCCTCGTCCGCATGGCTAAGAACCTGTCCTCCACGGTCACGAACGAACTCAAGCCCGACGAAATGCTCGTCGTCGAACCGCGCGTGGAAAAGGGCGCCTATGCCCACAAAGGCCGCACCCCGCTGGAAAAGGAACCCAAAGTCGACGCCGGCTGGGCGGGCAATGGAGAAGGTGCCGAAGCCGCCAAAGATCGCCTTGGCATCGGTCGCATCCGCGTCGTCAACAAGCGACACAATAACATCAACGACTCGCTCAACCAGGGCAGCTCCACCGCCGGCGATCCGGCCAATGTCGCCGGTGCCACCAAAATCCATCGCATCGCCGACGCTTATACCACCGGCCAAACCAAATGGACGATTGACGAAGCCGTCTACAAGCGCCCGGAAATCCCCTTCGAATTTGAAGCCCGCCTCACCAGTCGCGAACCTACCGTCGAAGCCAAAAAGCTCGGACTCTTTGAGAAAGAAGCGATCGGCCCCGCCCGCTTCGATCTGCTCGTCGAAGATCCCTATCAAGAGTGGATGCACGGAGGCGGGGGTACGCCTCTAGTCACCCTGTACGACGAAGCGAAGAAGTACTATAAGAAAGCGGCGTGGCAGGTAAAACGGGGCACCCACGACGACCCCTATCAGAATGGAGGCAAAGCCGTAGTCACCTACTGGCAGGAACGCTTCGAAATCAGCTCAGACGGTCAGGAAGAACTTGGCGATACCGAAGTAGCCTTCGTCAAATCGGAAAAGGAACTCACCGTGTTTCTCAACGGCGTCCGCATGGAGCGCGACGACGACGCCACCACCGATAACTCCAAACGCATCAAACGCGACTACGCCGAAATCAGCGACAAGAAAATCAAATTCCGCAAAGGGCTCACTCGCACCAAGGACGAAGTCTGGATCGTCCGCCAACCCCACGCCGGCTTAAGTCATCCTGCCGTCGACTTTTGGGTCAGCACCACCCCGGGCGACAATTGTC
>JBKJLJ010000315.1:0-3111 GCA_046597015.1 Bryobacteraceae bacterium | reverse complement strand
CTCAAACTCCGCACAGCTAAGTCTCATACAAGGGCCACCTGATACTTCCGCAGCAACCGGGCCAACTCCGCCCGCCCACGATTCAGCCGCGACTTCACCGTCCCCTCGGGAACATTCAAAACCTCGGCAATCTCTCGATACTCCAACTCTTCCAAATCCCGCAAAATCACCGTCTCCCGCAACTCCGGCGAAAGCTTCTGCAAAGCACCCTGAATCAACTCACTCGCTTCCCGACCCGCCAATAACCCATCCGCCCGACCCCCAATGCCCCCCGCCCGCTCCTCCAACATCGGCAACTGGTCTTCAATCGAATCCGTCACCCGCGCCTGCTTGGTCCGGCGATAATTGTCGATCAGGAGGTTACGGGTCATCCTCGTCAGCCACACAAGGAACGATCCCTCCCCGGCCCGAAACGTTCGCAAAGTTTTGAAAAGACGCATGAAAACGTCCTGCGTCAAATCCTGTGCCTCGCTCTCGGTACCGATAAATCGATAGCAAATCGCGTACACCCGCCTCGTGTGCGTCTTCACGAGGTCCTCCCACGCCGTCTCGTCCCCCGCCAGACAGCGCTCCACCAGCCGAATATCAAGGTCGAAACTTTGGTCCAAGCGATGGTTCCCGCGGAAAGTAGGCGTCAATACCTCTCCGGTCGCCCAAAACTCAAATCGAACTGGTGCGCCCGTCGCCATATCGCCTTTCCGTGTCTCCTTTGGTTGGCTCGCCTGCGAGCCGCTCGAAAAGAAGTACGTGGATTTGCCATAATAAGTTCGCGAGAAGTTTTAGCCGCCGAATGGCTGAGATTTATTGTAACGACAGTTTTCTTGAAAGTCCTCAACCCGTCCTCAATCCGTCGCTGGGCCATCGCCCTGGCTGTGCTCCTCGTACCCGTCCTGGTCTGGCTCTCCTGGCAGCGCCTCGCGACCTTCGACTGGGCGGCCCTCGGTGACGTCTATAACCACATCGACTGGCGCTGGATGATCCCCGGTGCCGCCATCATCATGGCCAGCTACGTCAGTCGCGTCCTTCGATGGCAGGTCATGCTCCGCCCGGTGAATCCCCACTCCTCCTTTCGCCGCGTCCTCGTCGATACCCTCATCGGTTTTACCGCCATCGTCCTCCTTGGTCGCCCCGGAGAACTCGTCCGCCCGTACCTCATCGCCCGCTCAGAAAATGTCTCCGTCTCCTCCCAAATGGCCGCCTGGCTCCTCGAACGCATCTACGACCTCCTCGCGATTCTCATCCTCTTCGGCTTCGGCTTGGCGACCTTCGATCCCGTCGGCCGCTCCCTCGGCCCCGCCCTGCTCTGGGTCCTCCAGACCGGCGGTGTTCTCATTGCGGTCCTCTGCGGTGCCTGCCTCCTGTTCCTGGTCTTCGCCGGTCTCGGTGGCGATGCCCTCGTCAATCGCCTTCGGGAAGCCCTCGCGTTTCTCCCCCCTGCCGCCCAATCCAAAGTTGGCGTTCTCCTCGAAAGCTTCAGCACCGGCCTCGCCTCATGCCAAAAACTCTCTGACGTCTCCCTGATCGTTTTCTACACCATGATCGAGTGGGGCTCTATTCTTGCCGCCGTCTTCTGCATTTTTCGCTCCTTCCCCCAAACCAACAACTTCTCCTGGCTCGATGTGATCGTCTACCTCGGCTTCGTTTCCTTCGGGAGTATCGTTCAAATCCCTGGCGTGGGCGGCGGTGTCCAAATTGTTACAGTTCTCGTCCTCACCCAGCTCTTCAGCGTCCAGACTGCGCCGGCGACTGGCATCGCCATAGCCAGTTGGCTTGCTACATGGGTAGTAGTTTTGCCCTTCGGGATCGTGCTGGCTGCGCGCCAAGGCCTGTCCTGGGGAAGTCTAAAGAGCCTAGGCAAGGATCCAAACTCATGAAGTGTCCCTTCTGTGCCCACTCCGAAGACAAAGTCATCGACTCTCGCGAAAGCAAAGACGGCGACGCGATTCGTCGCCGTCGCCAGTGCCTAGCCTGTGAACGCCGCTTCACGACCTACGAAAAAATCGACGAAATTCCTTATATGGTCGTCAAAAAGGATGGTCGCCGCGAAAAATTCGAGCGCCAGAAGGTGCTCAACGGCCTCATCAAAGCCTGCGAGAAGCGCCCCATCCCCATCTCCAAGCTGGCCGCCATCGTCGACCATATCGAAGGCCGCCTCGCCGATAGCCCCGAGCGGGAACTTCCAACTACAGAAGTAGGAGAAATTCTTATGGACGAGCTCCGCCAGCTCGACAAAATCGCCTACGTCCGCTTTGCCTCCGTCTATCGTGACTTCCAGGACGAGCAGGCGTTTCTCAGCGAGCTACAAAACCTGCTGAGCAGACGGAGATCTCCCCAATAACTACTGTTGTAGGCGAAACATACAACTGAAACCAAACGTCCTTACGTGCATCTCTACCTAGTAGGAAGTGTGTTTTCGGTCTTCCGTGTCGGATTGGGGCGTGTCTGTGTCACTTTGGCCTTTCAAAGAGGTTACCGCCGATGATACAATCGAACTTGGCACTCCTGCTGAGTTGGTCTGTTCCGCCGACCTCTTTTCCCCTCCGACAGTTCAAGGCCAGACCCTCCACGGGAGAGTGAGTCTAGATGGATCACTTCGAAGATCAGTATTCCGCTGACACTACAGAGCCCTTAGGGCTACCTTTTGATGAAGAAGCAAACTTTTTCCACCCGGAAGAAGTACACGATGGAGACGACTTTCCAGGGCAAGCAGCCCCGGAAGAATCAATTTATACTGATGATCCGGTTCGCGTATATTTGCGCGAAATGGGTGCTGTACCTCTCTTAACTCGCGAAGGCGAAGTTGAACTCGCCCGTCGTATGGAGCGTGGCAAACTGCGGATGCTCCGAGCCATCAGCCGTTCTGCCGTCGTGCAGCATCGCGTTGTCGAATTTGCCGAAGCCTTGCGCCGCGAAGAGCAGGACATTGATAACTACGTCGATCTAGGCGAGACCGAAGAAGGGTCCACCGTCGAGGCGAAACTGCGCAAGGACGCGGTCGAAAAGTTCTTCACCGTAGCCAACCTCTATAAGAAGTTGCAGCAGGGGTCGGAGAAAGTCGAACAGCTCGTCCCCCTGAAAGCCGCCGAACTGAAGGATCCCGCCACCCGCAAG
>JBKJLJ010000339.1:0-4772 GCA_046597015.1 Bryobacteraceae bacterium | reverse complement strand
GCTCTGCTCCGTCATCAGCGACGGCTTCTACGTGAAAGGGAAGCCCCATCCCCGCCTGTACGGCACCTTTCCCTTCCTGCTCGGGGAGATCGTCCGCGAGCGTCGTTGGATGCCCCTCGAACAGGCGATTCACAAGATCACCGCCCAGCCGGCCGCCCGCTTTTCGATGGCTCGCCAAGGTCTCCTCTGCCCGGGGTACTACGCTGACATCACCGTATTCCACCCCGCCAACATCGCGGCTGGGGCGACCTACGCCGCCCCAGAGACCGCCCCCACCGGCATCGTCCACTGCTTCCGCCGTGGCGAGCTACTTTCCGGCGCTCATGTACTTCATCAGCACGGCGGCTAACCCATCGAAGGACGACGCGTTCCCGCCCGTCACCAGAATGTTCGGCACAATGGGCATGCCGCTCTTGGCAATCGCATCGATGCCGTTCACAATCGCGGTCGCATTCGCGCCAAACGCCTTAACCTGCGCGTCGTAGGCCTCAGCCTTCGCCAAACCTATCGCCCGCACTTCGGCGCCCTTGGCCGTACCGGTCCGTTCAATGTAGAACGATTCACCATCGGCTTCCGCCTTCCGCGCATTCGAGTTGTTCGTCTTGATCGTCACGCCCACCTTCGACTTCGCGAGCTCTGCCTGCATGTCTGCCGTGCCGCGAGCTTGTTCGGTCTCAATCCGCTGCATTTGCGCTTGCTTCTGCTGCTCAAATGTCGCAATCTCCTGCTTGGCAATCTCGCGCTCGGTCAGCACCTTCACCAGATCCTGCGGCAGAACTACGTCCTGGATGTATACACCCCGGGTCTCCACAAAGTACGTTTCGATCTGTTCGCTGATCCGCACGAAAGCTTCCCGCTGGACCTGCTGCCGCGTCTCCACAAATCGGACCGCCGGCATCGATTGCAGCGTGTCGCGGAAATGGTTCCCCACGGCCGCCTGCAAGACCTCGTCCACTAGATTGCGAATCGAACCCACGGTTGAAATCACCCGCGGCGCACGGGTATCCGGAATGTGTATCTGCACCTGCAAGTCCATCCTGAATACAAAGCCTTCTGAACTCTTGGCCACAATCTGTTCAAGCTTCGAATCCAGATTGTGCGCCATTGAAACCCGGTCAGACCAGTTCAGAGTCAGAATCGCCGTCGGCACGAGTTCAGCCTTATAGCAGTAGGGGTTGATCGGGTACTTGCCAGTCCTTAGCGGCTCCTGCCAAATGCCCCGATGACCCGGCCTGACGAGCATCCCGAACTTGAAATCAACGCCGGAAGTGTCGGAGGGCACGAGGCCCACATAGGCCTTCACCACCGCCACTTGGCCCTGCTCGACGACGAGCATCGGAACCTTCTCCACCCGCACCAAAAACGGGTTCAGAATGTAGGCTCCATAGAGCAGGGGGTCGTGTTGCAACCCAATGCGGCCGCCATGGTCCAAAAATCCCTGAAAATCCTGATAATTGTTGTGCAGCTCGTTCTTGTTGCTAAACAGTCGTTCAATCAGCTCAGCGTCAGTGGCCGAGTTGTCGCGCTCCATCTCCGCAATGTCTTCAAACTGGCCTAACCGGTTGGCAATGTCGCCCGACGAGAGCGGATTGCCCTCCAGAGTCGAAACAATGCCCACCATATCGGCCTGGGAATTCGCGTCCCGCGCAATCCGAACCACTTCCAAGTCCGCCGGCGTCAACCCGAAGGACATCGGCGTCAAAGGCTGTTGCCGTAACAACTCTTCTGATACGGGCCGCCCAAAAACGCGGTCCCGCGTAATCACCAGGAATGCAATCGGATGCAGCGGCAGCGTCGTGCCCGGTCCCAACACAGGGCGCTGAACACCCTTCTGACCGCCCCCGTTCACGAATGCGTCCAGCTCAGAAAACTGCCCAAACACCGGCTTGTAGATCGCGCTCTTAGCACCGGTCGGCAACGGTTCACCCACCTGCGCAATCACCACCCCAAGCTGGCCCGCGGGCACCTGCACCCACGGATATTTGTCCACCGCATAAACTAGCCAAAGCTTAAACCGCAGCCCCGGCATCAGCAATTCCGACTGATAACCCGCTTCGCCCTCAAAGGCGATCACGTTGTCGTTATCCAATTTCTTCGCGGAGAATCTCCGCGTCACCAGGCCCACTTCGGTCGGACCGATTCTATGCAGCGAAAGCAGCAAAATCACAGCCGACGCCACCGTCGCAAGCAATAGCGACAGCAAAAATGCAATCAACATATAAGGCTCCTATGGATCGTTGCCGCCCTGTCCTCCCCGGCGGCGCCGTACATTCCGAGCCCCAGTAATTGCTCGATCCACTTGCGATGTTACGCCTGTTTCAACCGTTCGCAACAGAAATCGGAATCCGATTCACCGATCTTATAGCCGGATCTGCGAGACTCGAACTAGACTTATGGCGCTTCTCCCCCGTACCCCGGCCCACCCGCTCCGCACCGCGGGCAAGGTCATGCTTTTCAGCGGAGTCTTCTTCGTAGGGGTCGCGATGCTCGGTGCTTGGAAGCCTTACTATCAACTCCAGCAGGCCCCCCGGGTCCGTGCCAAGGTGCTGAAGAACGACATCGGCTACAAGACCGCCACCGGCTGGGCCTTCCAGCTCCAGCTGAGTTATCTCTCCGACATCGGCGAACAACGAACTCAGCTGACGACGCCCGTCCCGGCAGCCTCGGAGGACGAAGCACGCCGCAAATATCGCGGCGCCTCCATCGTCGTAGGCCAGGAATACGACTTCCCCGTCGACCCCGATGACCCCACCCGCGTCCTCCCCTTCCTCGGCTACAACTGGCGGACCTTCGGCCAGTACCTCGTCAGCGCCATCGGCGGGTTCATCGCTTTTGGCCTCGGTATGTACCTGGCCAAGCAAGGCCAGGCACTCCAGAAGAAACCTCAGATCTAGCGGCCCGAACTCCCGAAGCCACCCTCGCCCCGCGCCGTATCGCTCAGTTCGGTCTCCACTAACTCCACGCCCTCGTACTTCGCAATCACCATCTGCGCAATCCGGTCGCCTTTTGTGATCGCGTAAGCCGCCTTCCCGAGGTTCAACAGAATCACCTTTACCTCGCCCCGATATCCAGGATCAATCGTCCCCGGGCTATTGGGAACCGTAATCGCGTGCTTAAACGCGAGGCCGCTCCGTGGCCGCACCTGCGCCTCGTAACCCGGCGGCAGTTCGATCGATAGCCCTGTCGCCACCGCCTGCGGAACCCCCGGTTCCAGCACCGCATCCACCACCGAACACAGATCCATTCCGGCGTCCTCCAACGGACCATGGGCATAAGCGGGTAAAACCGCATCGGAAACCAGTCTTCTGACCTTAAGTTGCATCATAATGAAGTATTCAGTATGCCAGCCCCTCCCCCGGAACGCCGCATTCTTTCGGTCGCGCCCCTCGCCCCAGAAAAGAGCGCATACGCCCTCGCCCGCTACAGCCGCTCGGCTGACTCCATCGTCGACTCCCTCGCCTGGGTGAAAACGCACGACTCCTCGAAGTTCCTCGAAAGCTTTTACTTTCAATACGGTCACGCCTCCATCGCCGACCTCGGCCATCTGACGTTCTGCCTCGAAGGCATCTCCGAGCTCGCGGCCGCGGAAGTAGAAGACGAACAGCTCTGGGACGGCCAGGCCAAGTCCTCCCGCTATCAGGACTTCGGCAAAACCGGCTTTGTGATCCCTCCGGAGTTCAATGACGTCGAGCGAACCCAGTTCGTTGCCGCCGGCGAAACGCTCCTCGCCGCCTACCGCCTCGTCCACGATGCCGCCTTCGCCCATCTCTCCAAACAACTGCCCCGTCCCGAGGAGATGAAGCCCGACGCTTATCAGCGCAACATCGCGGCCCGCGCCTTCGACGTCGCCCGCTATCTGCTCTTCTGGGCCGTCCCCACCAACGTCGGCCAAGTCACCAGCATTCGGACCCTGGAAAAACAGATCCGCCGCCTCAAGGCCTCCCCCTATGCCGAACTCCGCGCCGTCGGGGCCGAAATCGCCGCCGCTTGCGCCGCTCCCCCCGCCTGTCGCTGGGACGATTCCCAAACCGAACCCCTCGCCCCTACCCTCGCCAAATACTGCGATCCCGACGCCCACCTCGCCCAGTCCTCCGCCGATCTCCGCCTCTGGGCCCAGCAAAACCTCCCTCCCTCCGCTCCCTCCGGTCCCGACATCGATCTCTTCAAGCCGTCCGAAACCGCCGCCGAAATCGCAGCCACACTTCTCTATCCGGTCTCCAACTGGCCCTTCCGCGCGCTCTACGAATGGGCCGCCGCCCATCCCGGCCTCCGCCAGGAAGTCATCGAGACCGTCGTTCGATCCCGCTCGAAGCACGACGACCTGCTCCGCGGCTTTCGCGGCGGCCTCTACTGCTACGACATCATCATGGACGTAGGCGCTTATCGCGACTTCCATCGCCACCGTCGCTGTCAACAGTTCCGTCAGGATTACAGCGGCAATCTCGGCTACGAGACCCCGCAAGTCATCACCGAAGCCGGCCTTACCGTCGAGTACGCCGCCGCCAGGGCGTGGTCCATGGCGGCGGCGTACTCGACGGTCAGGCCGGCCTCGGTGATGACCTGTGGGGTTTCGTAGCCGAGTTGGCCGCTGTAATCCTGACGGAACTGTTGACAGCGACGGTGGCGATGGAAGTCGCGATAAGCACCTACGTCCATTACGATGTCGTAGCAGTAGAGGCCGCCGCGAAAGCCGCGGAGCAGGTCGTCGTGCTTCGAGCGGGATCGAACGACGGTCTCGATGACTTCCTGCCGGAGGGCGGGATGGGCGCAGG
>JBKJLJ010000220.1:0-7431 GCA_046597015.1 Bryobacteraceae bacterium | reverse complement strand
CGACCGGCGTCGAGATATAGGAACCTGCGCCGTTGGCAACCCAAACGAGGCCCTCGTTCTTATTCGTTTCCGACGGGGTGAGGTCGCCCTTCGCATCGGGCCGAATTGCGTAAACGGGGGCCTTGCCGCCGTGGGCATTCGTGAGATAAATCCAGCCGTTGGCCGCAAACGGGGTGGGGATGGGGTTGTCGCCGCCGCCGCCGATCCGCCAGCGCTCTTTGCCGGTTTCGAGATCATAGGACACGCTCCACGGCCAGCCGTTGGTGACCACTTGCACCGACGAAGCGGTCGAGTGAATGTAGGGCGTGCCCCAACTGCGTTCACAAATCCCCTTCCGCGAAACACGCCAAACCTCTTTCCCGTCGGCAAGGTTCAGGACGATCAGGAAGGGGTTCGCGGGATCGTCGCAGAGCAGGGCGATGCGGTTGCCGTGGATCGAGGGCGAACTGCCGTAGCCCCAGCCGATGCCGTATTTGCTGATGTTGATCACGCCGAGATCGGTGCTCCACAGCAGCTTGCCGTTGAGGTCGTAGCAGTAAAGGCCCTCGGAGCCGAAGAACGCCACCAAGTGCTTTCCGTCGGTCGCCAGAGTCGTATTTGCGTGAGTGGCTTTTTCGTGACGGGTGGCCCGGGGCTTGGCGCTGCGCGCGGTTTGCCGCCATAGCTCTTTGCCGGTCTGAGCGTCGTAGCTGAGCACAACCCAACTCTGCTCTTCGTTATCTTCAGCGGCGGTGGGTTCGCCTCCGACAGCCAATTTCAGAGGCGCTTTACCGGCGGCCTTGCGCAAGGCGGAGCAGACATAGATCCGGTTCCCAACGATGATCGGGCTCGAATGGCCAAGCCCCGGGACCGCGCTCTTCCAGCGAATACCGACGGGCTTTCCAGTGCTGGCGTCAGCGTTCCAGGCGGCGGGCAGCGCGAAGCCATCGGCGACACCCACGCCGAGTCGCCCTCGGAAGGCTGGCCATTCGGGATCGGCACCGAAGGCCGCCAACGGCAAGGCTGCCGCGAAACGCAATAGCTTCCGTCGGGACTGAATCATGGAAAACCCTCTGCGCTGTAGATTTAAGTCAGGATACCCTATATGGTGGTGTTTAACAAAATCGCATTCGGCATTCTGGCCATTGCTGTGGCATATCCGCAGCCCACCTTCGTCGTCCGGTCCTTTCACCGGGTGCTGCTGCTGGAAACGAAGGGCGAAACGTCGGCCAGCGTCAGCCTGGGCGATATCGACGGCGACGGCGATCTCGACGTGATTCTGGCGAAGGGCCGCCATTGGCCGCTGGTGGACCTGGTGCTACGCAACGACGGCAAAGGCCATTTTTCCACCGAAAAGCTGAGCGAAACCGCTGACCGGACCTATTCGGCGGCGCTAGCTGATCTGGACGGCGATGGCGATCTCGATATCGCCGTGAGCAACGATCGGCCCGACAAGAAGCTAATTTATCTAAACGACGGCAAGGGGCATTTCACCTTGACGAGCGAGTTCGGCGATCCAACGTGGTCGACGCGCTACATCGCCGTCGCCGACCTGAACGGCGACAAGCGGCCGGATATTCTCGTAGCCAATCGCAGCTCGAAGCCGGAGTTGCCCCGGCCCAGCTTCTATTGCCTGAACGACGGCAAGGGAGCGTTTCCAAAGTGTACGCAGCTGCCGACCGAATCGGCGACGATCATCGTGGCGGCCGATCTGGATGGGGACGGATTCGTCGATCTGCTGATTCCGCATCGGGACGGCGGACAGAGCCTGGTGTTCTGGAATGACGGCAAAGCGCACTTCAGCGCGCCGATGGCGTTTGGTCCGGAGCAATCTTCGATTCGCGCGGCGGCGGCGGCCGATATGGATGGCGACGGTAAGCTGGACGTCGTGCTGGGCGACGAAAAGGGCGGCGTGCGGATCATTCCGAATCTGGGTAAACGGAAGTTCGGAACGCCGATTCCGCTTGGTGCCAAGTCGGCTTCGCCGTACTCGATCGGGGTTGCGGATATGAATCGGGATGGCAAGCTCGACGTTGTCGTGGGGAACTTTGAAGCGCCCGGCTCGGTGTTCTTCAACGCGGGTCAAGCGCGCTTTGTGGAGACTGCCTGGGGCGACGGCCTTGGTGCCGTTTATGGGCTCGCGCTGGGAGACCTGGATGGTGATGGTTGGCCCGATATTGCGGCAGCGCGGTCGGAAGCGCCGAACGCGGTTTGGTTCAACGGGCCCGCGGTTGAAAAGTAAGCACCGTATTGCTACGACTCGTCTGGCATCGTCTCGCGGGGCGACTGTTCAATCCCGGCGATCGCGTACAAATTTCGATGGATCGTCTCGCAGATATCGTCGAGCGGCAGGTCGTTGTCGTCCGTTCCGAATGGACCTTCAATCTCGACGCCGATCTCCTCAATTCCAAAAAATAAGTAAGCGACCAGGACTACGTCAAGAATGGTGTACCACCCATAACTCGCGACCAGAGCGAACGGTAGCGTGAAGCAGTAAACCACCAGCGCGCGTCGCAAATGGACAACATAGGCAAATGGCAACGGCGTTTTTCGAATGCGTTCGCAAGCCCCGAGATTGTCAACCAACTGTTGAATATTCTGATCGAGGGCTACGTACACAAGGTCCGAAAACCGCCCCTCGCGACGGGCCCGATTCAGTATGGCCGTCATGCGGGACGCGACCGCCAGGCCAACATGCTGGGCCTGGGTGACCGACGCCACCTCTTGCGCACTGAATTGCTTGGCCAACGGGCCAATGCCACCCTCGCCACGCAGGCCAGACGCCACCGCAAAGGGGAAAACAGCAGTCCACCGAGTCAGTTCGAATAGTCCCTCTCGATCCGCGCCGAACTGCTCCGTCGCCCCACGGATCAAATTGCGCGTCTCGTTTACGATACCGCCCCACAGCTTGCGCCCCTCCCAGAATCGGTCGTACGACGCGTTGGTCCGGAACACGAGCAACAACCCCAGCGCCGTACCCACCAGCGTGTGCAACAGCAGCGGAATCCCCAGCGGAAACCACAAAAAATGCACTGTGACGACGACTACGGTCCAAATCGCGCACAGCGAAACCCGCCCGCTGATTTCCCGCAGCAGCGAACCCCGAATATCAAAAAAGTGGTCGAACCAGCGGTGGGGGTCGTATTGAATCATCCTTTCATCACTTCAAAGCGGTCGGAGTCCGGGTTGTATTCGAGCACTTTCCCGTGCTCAATATCGTAAACCCAACCAGCGATTCGTAACGTTCCTGCTTGCAAGCAATCCTGGACGACTGGATAGCTCCGCAGGTGCTCAAGCTGGTTCACGACGTTGCGTTCGGTAATCGCCGCAAGCTGTGCGTCCTCGGCCAGCTTCATCGCCATGACCTGCTTGCGCGCCTCGTTCCCATTACGGAGCCAACGCTTCACCGACGGCAGGGCCTCGGCCGTCTCCGGGCGCCAAACCGCCTTCATCGCCCCGCAATCGGAGTGGCCGCAGATAATAATGTTCGGTATCTTAAGCACCTTCAACGCATATTCCAACCCCGCCGCTTCGCTCGCGTTCTCCCCATGAAAAGGCGGCATGAAGTTACCGGCGTTACGGTCAACAAACAACTCGCCGGGGTCAGAATGAGTGATCAACGTCGGGTCGATGCGCGAGTCCGCGCAGGTGATGAACAGCGCCTTTGGCGTTTGACCCTGTGCAAGACGGCTGAATAGAGCTTTGTGCTGTGGGAACACATAGCGCTGAAACGTGATGACACCCTTCCGAATGGAATCCATATCTTTTCAGAATAACCGAAGCTTATTTGGGCCGCGCGTTCCAATTACCGGTTTGAAAACCGGTCCCTCGTTGCGACATAATCATCGGCTATGACCGAATCAACCTGGACACGGCGCAGGCTGCTCTCCACCGCCGCCGCGGCCGCCCCCGCCCTGCTGACCGCCCAAGGCAAGCGCCGGAACATCCTGTTCATCCTGACCGACGACCACCGTTTCGACGTCATGAGCTGCGCCGGGCACCCCTGGGTGAAAACACCGAACCTCGACCGGATGGCCGCCAATGGCGCGTTGATGACGAACGGCTTCGTTACCAGTTCTCTCTGCTCCCCCAGCCGAGCGTCCATCCTGACCGGCCTTTACCCCCACGCCCACAAAGTAAACGATAACTTCACAGAGCTCAATCCTAAGCTCCCGACCTTCCCGCAGATGTTACAAAAAGCCGGCTACAAAACCGGTTTCTTCGGCAAATGGCACATGGGTGGGGCCAGCGATGCGCCGCGGGCCGGTTTTGACCATTGGGTTAGCTTTTTCGGCCAAGGGGACTACAACAACCCGGAGATTAACACCAACGGCACCCGCCGAAAGCGGGAAGGCTATGTGACCGATATCCTCACCGACGACGTCGAAGGCTTCATCGAAAAACAAACCGGCCCCTTCTTCGCCTACCTTTCGCACAAAGCCACGCACGCCCCCTTCGAACCAGCCCCCCGCCATCGCGACCTGTACCCCAACGACAGAATGCCGCGTCCCCTGTCGATGCAGTACCGCGACGACTGGTACGAATCGAAGCCAGAGTGGGTCAAGCGACGCCGCGCCACCCGCCACGGGGTCGACGGGGCGATCGGTCATCAGGCTCCGCTCGAAGACCTCTACAAGGGTTACTGCCGCTCCTTGGCGGCGATCGACGAAAGCACGGGCCGCCTGCTCGACACGCTCTCCCGCAAGGGCATTCTGAACGATACTCTCGTCATCTACATGGGCGACAACGGCTTCCTTTGGGGGGAACATGGCCTGATCGACAAACGCGCCATGTATGAGCCGTCCATCCGCATCCCCATGATCGCGCACTGCCCGGATCTCTTCGGCCCCGGCAAACGGACGGAAATCGCGCTCAATAACGACATCGGCCCCACCATCCTCGAAGCCGCTGGCGTCGGCCCGCTGCCGGGCGCTCATGGGCGTTCGCTACTGCCTGTCTTCCAGGGCCGGGCTCGCGATTGGCAGACTGAGTTTCTCTATGAATACGAATGGGAACGTGACTTTCCTTACACCCCCACTATCTGTGGCCTCCGCACCTCCCAGTACAGCCTGATTCAGTCCTACGGCCTCTGGGACATCGACGAGCTCTACGACATTGTCAAAGACCCGGCGCAAATGCAGAACTTACTCGCTGGCACCCGGCTTCGCGCTCACGACCGCGCTCGCCCCCGTCATGCGCATCGATAACCCCGAACTCCGCAAGTTACTTGACGGCCTCCAAGGCCGCATGGCGAACCTACTCCGGCAAACCGGGGGCGACCCCCGCATGGCCGGCCGCGAGCCGGAGGGAGCAAAGTACGCGCTGTAGGCATAGAATGACGGCATGAAGCTCTCGTTTGTTCTTCTGTCCGCCGTCGCCCTCGGGGCCGAATCGAATTGGCCCCAATACCGCGGCAACGCCTCCAACGGCCTAGGCGAAGGATCGCCCGCGGTCGAGTGGGACGGCGCGAAGGGTAAAAACGTCAAGTGGAAAACACCGATCCCGGGCCTGGGTTACTCCAGCCCCGTCATCTGGGGTGATCGTGTTTTTCTCACGACCGCCGTTCCCGCCACAGGTGGCTCTGCGGTAAAACTCGGTCTTTACGGCGACATCGCGCCGGTCAATAATGAGGGCGAACAGAGCTTTATCGTCTTCTGCATCGACCGCCGTTCGGGCAAGATCCTTTGGCAACAAACGGCCATCAGCGGCCAACCGAAAGTGAAGCGCCATCCCAAGTCCAGCCACGCCAACCCGACCCCCGCCACCGACGGCCGCCACTTGGTCGTCTCCTTCGGCTCCGAAGGGCTTTACACTTACAACCTGGACGGAAAATTACTTTGGAAGAAGGACCTTGGCGTCCTCGACGCTGGCTTTTACCGCGCTCCGGATGCCCAATGGGGCTACGCCAGCTCCCCGATCATTCATGACGGCAAAGTCATCATCCAAGCGGACGTGCAGAAGGATTCCTTCCTCGCCGCCTACAACGTTCAAACCGGCGTCGAACTCTGGCGGACCCCGCGCGCCGACGTCCCCACCTTCGGCACGCCCGCCGTGGTCACGGGTGCAAATGCCCAGGTCGTCGTCAACGGCTGGAAACACATCGGCGGCTATGACCTGGCCACCGGCAAAGAACGCTGGCGGCTCGAAGGCACCGGCGACATCCCCGTCCCTACCCCGGTCTACGGCGGAGGCCTGATCGTGATCACCAGCGCCCACGGCGGCGGCCGCCCCATTTACGCAATCCGTCCCGATGCGAAAGGCGACCTATCGAAGGACCGTTCGGCGATCGCCTGGACCCAGGAACGCTCCGGCAACTATATGCAAACGCCCCTGCTGGCCGCCGGTCTGGGGTATTTCTGCTACGACAACGGCGTCCTCACCGTCTTTGAACTCGCTTCCGGCGAGCGGGTTTACCAACAACGCCTGGGCACCGCCTCCGGCTTTACCAGCTCCCCGGTCGCCGCCGGTGGCCGGCTCTACATCACGAACGAAGACGGCCACACGTTCGTCCTGCAGCAGGGCAAAGAGTACAAATTGCTGGCCGAAAACGACCTCGGCGAACCGGTGATGGCCTCGCCCGCGATCGCTGATGGCGTCCTCTATGTCCGTGGCGGGCAACACCTGTTCGCCATCGCGCAATAGGGT
This sequence comes from Bryobacteraceae bacterium, assembly GCA_046597015.1. Taxonomy (GTDB): domain Bacteria; phylum Acidobacteriota; class Terriglobia; order Bryobacterales; family Bryobacteraceae. Next base: position 807 of record JBKJLJ010000220.1, on the reverse strand, counting down.
ATATGATGCCTAGCGACAGATGACACGAAGAGACCTCTTCGCCGGAGCCGCAACTGCCGCCATGGCCGCACCTACTTATCGAATTCTCGACCCCCACGTCCACGTTTATAAAAAGGATCCCCGGTTCCCGTACTGGAAGGGCAACGCCAGTCATCCGGCGGATGACAAGTCGCCCGAGATGCTCATCGAACTGATGAAGGCCAATGGCGTCGCCAAAACGGTCATCATCCAGGTTCGCCATTACATGTTCGACAACTCGTACCTGCTCTCGGTCCTCCGCCAATATCCGCAGTACTTTCAGGGCGTCTGCCGGGTCGATCCCGAGAACCCCAACGCGCCCGAACATCTATCGGAACTTACCCAGGCCGGTGTCCGCGGTGTCCGCCTCAGCCCGGCCGCTAACGCAAGTGGCGACTGGATCAGAGGGCCTCTCATGAAGCCCCTTTGGAAGCGGTGCGAAGAGCTGCAGGTGCCCATGACGATTCTCGCGCCGATCTCGCGCATGCCGGAAATCGGCGTCCTCGCGGATCAGTTTCCCAACCTCACCATCGTCATCGATCATATGGCCGATTGCCCGGTCAATCAGCCTGCCGAGCTCGAAAAACTGATCGCGCTCAAGCGGCATCCGCATCTTTTTGTCAAGGTCTCCCATACCTGGCAAATCTCCAAACAAGCCTACCCTTGGCTCGACGCCCAAGAGCACGTCAAGCGCTTGCATCAAGCGTTCGGACCCCAGCGCCTGATGTGGGCCACCGATTGGCCCGTCAGCCTGCCCCACGCGACCTACGCCCAAACCCTGGCCGTTGT
>JBKJLJ010000195.1:0-8337 GCA_046597015.1 Bryobacteraceae bacterium | reverse complement strand
ACTGGGCCGAGGCCTACACGGAACGCGGCTTCGCCCATGGACAGATGGGCTTATTCTCAAACTCGGTCAGCGACCTTTCCCAAAGCCTTCAGCGGCAGCCGAAATCGGCCCGAGCACTTTTCTTGCGCGGAGAGGCCCAAAAACGCCTCAATCAATGGGAGGCAGCGGTCAGGTCCTTCACCGCGGCCTCCCATTGATTGAGGCGTTTTTGGGCCTCTCCGCGCAAGAAAAGCGCCCGAGCCGATTTCGGCTGCCGCTGGAGGCTTTGGGAAAGGTCGCTGACCGAGTTTGAGAATAAGCCCATCTGTCCATGGGCGAAGCCGCGTTCCGTGTAGGCCTCGGCCCAGTCGGGGCGAAGGTCGATACAGCGGTTGAAGTCGTCAATGGCATCGCGCCAGCGTTCGAGTTGGGAAGCGGCTTTACCACGCTCGAAGTAGGGTAGCGGGTCATCGAGTCGGAGCCGAATCCCGGCGGTGAAATCGGCGATGGCCTCGGTGTATTGTTTCAGTTCGACGCGTGCGCGAGCGCGTCCGTTGTAGGCGGCGGCCGTCGGGGTGCCCGCTTCGAGGGAACTCGTGAAGTTAGCGACGGCCAGCGGCCAGTGTTCGGCGGCGAGTTCCAGGGTGCCGAGAGCTTGGAAAGATTCGCCGTCGGCGGGTTGGAGGCGAACCGCCTCGCGGAAGTCGGCCGCGCCGCGGACGGTATCCTTCAGGAGTAGAAACACCTTCCCGCGCTCCCGATAGGCATCGGCAAGTTCGGGGGAGTAAAGAATGGCGGTGGTTAACGATTCCAGGGCCTCGGCAAAGCGATTCTTGGCGGCCGCTTCCCGGCCGACTTCGTAGGCTTTCTGGGCCCGTTTCGGGTCGGCGGGGCTCGCACTCGCTAACAGCGAACACGAAACTAGGATTATACCTACCCTGAAGTAGTGAAACTGTGCCATGAGCGATCCCCTACAGTATAGGGCCAATCCTTCTCACTGCCCGCATTCCTACGGGCTGGGTGGACCAACTTGCAGCCTTTTTTCTTCGCGGAACGGGCTCGTCGTGGGCGAACGCAGTAATCGGGGAGAGATCGATACTGGCAAACTTCGTCGAAGCACGACCAATCCTATCTTTATCGGGACAATCCGATCTGTCGCGCCGTCGTCGCGGGGCCGATTATCTTTTTAGCGAGCATGCGCCATCTGTATCTGCATCCCCCCGCGTCTCCTCCGCCGTTCCCGGAAGTGGAAGCGACGGCGTCTGCTCGCCAAAGCCTGCAAGCCCTCCAGGGCACCGCCTACCGGGTAGCGATCGTTGCGTTGCCGATTGATGGAATGAGCCCGGAGGCCTGGTTAACGACAGCGTTGTCGCTCCGTCGGGATCTGTCGGTTTTTTTCGTAGGGCACAACGTAGGGGAGGCGGTTCGCTGCTTGCGTATGGGGGCGAGCGACTATGTCGAAAGCGCGGAAAAGGCGATGTTGCTGGCCTCCGGACTACGGCCTCCGGTGCCCCCCTCGACCGAACCATGGCGGCGCTTGTTGATTGGAGATAGCCCGGTGATGCGGCCGGTCCTGGATATGATCCGCCTGCTTGGACCTCGCCGCAGTTCGGTCCTGATCACCGGCGAAACCGGGACGGGGAAGGAGGTGGTCGCTCGGGCCATCCACGCCGCCAGTCCCCGGTGGCGAGAGGCAATGGTGTCGGTAAACTGCACAGCCTTACCCGAGGCGCTGCTGGAAGCGGAGCTCTTCGGCCATGTCAAGGGTGCTTATACCGGGGCCTTTCAAGCCAGAAAAGGGCGTTTTGAGGAGGCGGATCGAGGCACGATCTTTCTGGACGAAATTGGCGATATGCCCGTGGAGACCCAGGCGAAGTTGCTGCGGGTATTGCAGGAGCGGGAGTTTCAGCGGTTGGGGTCGGGCGAATTGATCAAGCTGGACGTGCGGGTTGTGTCGGCGACGAATGCGAACTTAGAGGAGAAGATTGACCGGGGCAAGTTTCGGGAGGATCTTTTCTATCGGCTGAACGTCGTTCCGCTGCAATTGCCTCCTCTCCGGGACCGACCGGAGGACGTTGCTATTTTGTTGGCCCATTTTATTGAAAAAGTCTGTCGCGCCGAAAGTGTTCCGGGGAAACGGGTTTCGCCGGACGCGCTGGAGCGGCTGGAGCAGTATGCTTGGCCCGGGAACGTCAGGCAACTCGAAAACACCGTGGAACGGGCGATAGCGATGAGCGGGGAACGCCAAATGCTGCATTACGGAGACTTCAGCCTGCCGGTGAAGACGCCGCCAACGGTGCCGGCGTTGCCGACGACAGAGATCCTGGAAGCCGCCCCGGCTGAAATCGATTTCACCGCGACGGTGCAGCGTCTCGAGCGAACGTTGATCGACCAGGCGTTGCGTCGAGCGAAGGGAAATAAGAAGCAAGCGGCCGATATGTTGCGGCTGAAACGAACGACGCTGAATGCGAAGCTGAAGAGTCTCGAGGAGGTGGCGTAGGGCGGTTCCGCTCGGAACAGCCAGATCTCACGATCGAGCGCTGCGAAACAGCAGATTGCATCGGCTTGGGCGGGATGGATTCCTCCGAGTTCTAAAATTCGGATCGGACGGTTAACGGTGTTCGGTAAACTGCCGTGGCTTTGCCCTGGTAGTACCTCTTCCCTTGGTTCTCCTGCTTAGCGACCACGAAGTCTGGTATTCTGACGCCTGAATTTAACGCTTCCTGGAGATCACGATGCTTCCTTTGCTTCTCGCCACCCCCTGGGCTGTCGAAGCCTGTACTACCCTGATGGTGCTCTACATTCGATATGGGCCGGAGATCATGGCGGCTCTGACTGAGACGCCACTTCCGATGTCGCATCCGGTTTTGGAAAGAACCGCGGCCGAGCACGCCGGACCTATTGCCGCAGCTGCTCGCGAAGCGGCAGCAAGCTGGTGGAGTCGTTTTCGCGGACATCTGAGTCCCGAGCAGATGAGCGCGGCAAGTCATGTGGTCGCCAGCACCCGGGGCGATGCCGGTGTCTTCAATCTTCATCTTCGTACCTTCTACGAAGCGCAGATGAATCGGTCGGTCGCCCGCCCGGTGATTGGGCAAGACGTCTCCCGTTTGGCAAATAGTGCCCATTTGGCCGCCAATTTGTTCCCGATGGCATTGAAGGCTATCTCGGGCCCGCGGGGGGCTCAGCTTCTGCAGAAGTACGGTCTGCGAGTGGAAAAGGCACACGTACGTTCAGAGTTCTGGGAGCTGAAACAGGGAGCGGCGCACATTGCCTATTTACCAGGGACGATGAAGAATGCCGCTCAGTTTGAGCACTGGCTGGAGGATGTGCTGAAACGCCACAACTTGCACGCCAGAGGAAGGTAAAGAAACACGGTAGGAGGGTGAGCGCTCGAAAGCGCGCACCCTAATCAACTTAGTGGGTCCTCGCTTTTGCCTTAGCGGCTCCGTCCTCGACTGCATCGGGAGTTTTGCGGGCGGCGTTTTTACATGTCCCTCTTTAGCTCCCCTGCCGCTGATTCGGCCCGGAGGCGACGCTCCTGGCTCCGATAGACTTATCCGGAATCATGGCGTTTCCCGTCGCCCAGCGAACGCGGGAAATGGGGACCCCCCTATGGCCCGGGGAGCGAGCCGGACGGCGGTGCTTGTCCCTGACCCTGCGCGAGGTTGCGGGGAATGGCGACCTTCGGGGTCGGGGCAACTCGTGAAGTCGCTGCCCTTCCCCGCCCAACCAGCCGATCCGGTGGTCCTGTCCGCCGGAATTCTGCTGTTGGCCGCGGTCGCGTTGGCGGCGGGCTGAATACTGTCGCGCCGGACGTCCGGAATCGATCCCCTGCAAGCGCTGCGCTAGGAGTGAGACTTTCGTTTCCGCAATTCGTCCACCGCGACAAAGACAATAATCATCGCTCCAATCAGCGCCTGTTGGACGTAAGGATTAATCCCAAGCAGATCACTTCCATTGGCCAGCAAGCCCATGATGAATCCGCCCACCAGGGTCCCAATCACGGTCCCTTCGCCACCCCGGAGGGAACCGCCCCCAATCACGACCGCGGCAATGGCCTGCAATTCGTAACCCTGTCCAGCGGTCGGTTGACCGGTAGAGAGCCGGCTTGCCTCGATCAGGCCCGCCAAGCCCGAAAGACCACCGCAGAGGGCGTAGATCGCCACGGTGTGGAAATTCACCGGAATACCCGCATAAATGGCTGCATCCGGGTTGCTGCCAATCGCAAAGACGTAGCGTCCCAACCGGGTGTGCTCGAGAATGAAATGTACAATGACGGCGCATACGATCAGGACGAGCAGGACAAACGGGAAGCCGAAAACAGTTCCTTCCCCCAGAAATTGAAAGCCTTTGGGAACGTCGTGAACCGGCATCCCATCCGAGATGATCAGCGCGAACCCGCGCAGCACGCCCATCATGCCGAGCGTAACAATGAACGGAATAATACGGAGTTGCGTGATCAAAATCCCGTTGAGGAACCCGCACAGCAGTCCGGTCGCAATCCCTATCAGAACTCCAAGCGGGATGGGCACACCCTTGGCCATCGCCATCGTGCCGGCGAGCCCACCCAGTGCGACAATCGAACCGACCGATAGGTCGATGCCGCTCGAAATGATGATCAACGTCATCCCCAACGCCAGTATGTTAAAAACGGCCGTCTGGCGCACCACACTCGATAGATTCTGCGCCGTTAAGAACGATGGGCTCGCCGCGCTGAGGACGACGAAGAGAATCAGCAGCGCCAGAAATGGCAGCAAGCGCTTAATCATTGCAATGTTTCTCCAGAGGCGGGGGGCACCGTGGCCAGCCTCATGATGTCTTCCTGGGAGCAGCCGCGCGGGAGTTCTCCCACCAGGTGGCCCTGGCTCATGACTAAAATTCGATCGGCGACCTGGAGTAGTTCCGGAAGCTCGGAACTGACCATCAGGATGGCCGCGCCTTCGCGAGCGAGTTGATCCATCACTTCAAAAACTTCTACCTTGGCCCCGACGTCGATGCCGCGGGTGGGTTCGTCGAACAGGAACACCCGTGCCCCTCGATTGACCCACTTCGATATCACTACTTTTTGTTGGTTCCCGCCGCTCAGGCGACCGGCTCTTTGCTGGCCGTTCTCGCACCGGATCCGGAGCCGGTCGATCGCTTTCTGGGTTGCTCGTGCTTCCTCGGCATGACGGATCACCCCACCCGGGCTGACTGCCTCCAAGTTGGCCATCGTCACATTCCAAGCAATCGGCAACTCGCGCGCCAAACCCGTACGCTGGCGGTCCTCCGGGATTAAAGCGACGCCAGCCGCGACGGCTTCTCGCGGATTGCGGAGCGAGACTCGCTTTCCACATACGGTTACCGTCCCCGTCTCGACCGGGTCAAGACCGAAAATAGCTCGGCATAACTCCGATCGTCCGGCGCCCATCAGTCCGCCCAGGCCGACAATTTCGCCGGCGCGGATCGTCAGGCTGACGTGGCGAAGCAACGATTTTGTCGATAGCCCTGTGACCTCAAGCAGCGGCGCGCCCGGAGGCAACGGATCCCGGCGATAGATGGCGTTTACTTCCCGCCCCACCATGTACTGAATCATCCGATCCCGAGTCAGCGAAGCGAGCGCCTCGCTATGGACGGTCGCTCCGTCGCGCAAAATGGTCACCTTGTCGCCCACGCTCCGCAACTCTTCCATGCGGTGAGTGATGTAGATCACCCCCGTCCCTCGCTCGCGCAAATCCCGGACGATGCGGAAAACCTCGTGTGTCTCAGCCTCGGATAGGGAGGAAGTCGGCTCATCAAAAATCAACAGCGAAGTGCCGTTCTGGATCGCTCGGCAGATCTCGACCAGTTGCTTGCCGGCCGGGCTCAAGCGGCCTACCATCCAGTCGGCCTGCAGCCGGAATCCGTATTGCGCTATCAGCCGAGTCGCCTCAGCCAGCATTTTGCGCCGGTTCACCGTGCCGAACGGTCCTGGAATCTCTCGCCCCAGGAAGATGTTTTCCGCCACGCTGAGATGGGGAGCCAGCAACGATTCCTGATGCACCATCGCAATCCCCACCTGCGCGGCTTCCTTCGGATTACTGAAATCTACGCTCTTTCCCTGCCATAGAAACTGGCCACCGTCACGCTTCTGCATCCCCGCGATGATTTTCATCATCGTAGACTTACCAGCGCCGTTTTCGCCCATTACCAGGTGGACTTCGCCCGCGCGCACTTCGAGGTCACCCTGCCGCAGAGCAGTCACCCCGCCGAACCGCTTCTCGACGCCCTTCATTTCCAGCAACATAACGAACCCACCAGTTTACAATGCGTTTCGAATTTATTACGCGAATTGCCGCCCCCGTGGAGAAAGTTTTTGCGTTTCACGAACGCGAAGACATCTTCGCTTACCTCATTCCTCCTTGGCAAAAGGTTCAAATGGTCAGCCGCGAAGGCGGCCTGGAGGTTGGCGCGCGCCTCGTATTCAAGGTGTTTGCCGGGCCCATCTCGATCACCTGGGTGGCCGTCCATACCGAATTTGTGCGGAATCGGCTGTTTGTTGATGAGCAGGAACGAGGCCCTTTTGCTTATTGGAAGCACCGTCACGAATTTTCATCCGATGGCGATGGCTCCGTCCTGGCCGACCGGATCGAGTTTCGACTGAAAGGCGGCCCCGTGGTCGATGTACTCTTCGGTTGGCTGGTTCGCTTCCAATTGCTCCTGATGTTTCGCCACCGCCACGCCGTCACGAAGCGGTCCTGCGAAGGCTAATTCGGCGGGCCGTCGCCTCCCGGGATGTCGTCCAGCCGGTTCTCAAACTTCGTGTATTCGTGCAGAAACGACATCTTCACAATTCCGGTCGGGCCGTTACGCTGCTTGGCGAGGATGAGCTCCGCCAAGCCATGGAGCGAGGCATCGAAGCGTTTGTAGTACTCTTCGCGAAAGACAAAGGCTACCATGTCGGCGTCCTGCTCAATGGAGCCGGATTCGCGCAGGTCGCTTAGGACCGGCCGGTGATCTCCGACGCGGGTTTCGCTCGCGCGGCTCAACTGCGAAAGCACGAGAAACGGGCACTGCAACTCTTTCGAGAGCAGCTTCAAGCCGCGAGACAGGGCGCTCACTTCCTGGTTTCGATTCTCCACCTTGCCCTTGCTCGTCATCAGTTGGAGATAGTCGACCACTACCAGGCCCAGGTCGGCCTGCGATTTCAAGCGGCGCAATTCGGCGTGGATCTCCATAATGCCAATCGTCGAACTGTCGTTGATAAAGATCGGTGCCTTCACGATCTCCACCAGGCCCTTCTGAAGCCGCCGGCGCTCTTCGCCGTCGAGGAACCCTTCGCGGAACTTCGTTTGCGAAACGCGCGACTGGGCGCAAACCATACGCTGCAGCAGGGACTCATTCGACATTTCGAGCGAGAAGATCGCCACCGCGCGCGGATTGGCCGGGTTCATCGCCACATACTGGGCGATGTTGAGCGCCAGCGCCGTCTTCCCCATCGCCGGCCGGGCCGCCAGGATAATGAGTTCGCCGGGGCGGAAGCCGCCCGTCATCTCATCCAGTTTTAGAAATCCAGTCGAGGTACCGCGAATGCGCTTGGTGGGATCGAGAAACGCGTTGATCCCGCCCTCGGCCCGGCCCAGGATATCGCGGGTATGCAGCAGTTTATTGGCGACGTGGGATTCCCCCAGCGCCAGCAAATCGCTTTCGGCGCTGGCCAGGATCTCATCGGCGCTCTCCTGTCCGCTGATAGCCCGGTTAATCAGCGCCTGGCTGCTCAACACCAACCGGCGACGCAGGGAATGCTCCCGCACGATCCCCGCATAACGCTCGAGGTCGTAGAGCTTCGGCATCCCGTCGTCGAGCGAGATGAGGTAGCTCAGTCCGCCCACCGTCTCGAGTTCCCCGTGACGCATGAGCTCATTGGCCAGGGTCACCCGGTCGATGTGCTGGTTGCCCGCAGACAGATCCACCATGCGGGTAAACAGCAACTGGTGCGACTGAACAGAGAAGTCGGTGGCTTGAATCAGGCTGGCGATATTGAGGAACGCAGACGGGTCCACCAGGATCGCGCCCAGCAGATAGCGTTCAATATCCAGATTGGCGGGTAGGCCTTTCCGGAGAATTAGATCGTTAGCAGCCATAAACAGAAAGTAGCGGACTTGGCTGCCGAGCGCAAAAGCCGGCCATCCTCAGGTTTTCCACAGATTCTTTATTTCAGCTTGATGTCGAGCGTGTCGAGGGTCTCGCCCCGCGCTTGTTCAAGCCTGGCGGCCGACTTGTTGTATTCCAGATGCGCGACCACCGCCCGACGGCGAGACTCGAGCAACTCGTTCTGTCGTTGCAGCACGAAGAAGTTGGTTGACTCCCCCGTTTGGAATAGCCGGACTTCGCTGTTTA
>JBKJLJ010001079.1:0-6872 GCA_046597015.1 Bryobacteraceae bacterium | reverse complement strand
CTGGTCGAGGTTTGGAACTGCCTGACAGGTGTTGTACCGGTCAAGAAGTTCACCGACCGCAAAAGCGCGGCGGCTCGCATCTGGAAGCAGATCCAGAACCTGACACCGGCACCTGCGCCTGAGGCGGCCAAGGCCGCGACGAGGAAGCCGAGGGTGCCCAACGAGGCCACCTCGTCCGCGAACGCCCACACGGCCCGCGAGGGCAGCAAGAAGGCGAAGGTCCTCGACCTACTCCGTCGGCCTGAAGGCGGCACCCTCAATGAGATCATGACCATCACCGGCTGGCAGGCTCACACGGTCCGCGGGTTCATGGCCGGTGCTCTTAATAAGATGGGGCTGGCGGTCGAGAGCTTCCGCGGCGAGAACAAGGTGCGGACTTACCGGATTGCTTCGTAAAACGCGCATCGCTCCTGCCTCTCACACGCCGCCGGGGTTTCCTGGCGGCTTTCTTTGTTGTGGGGCCTTCAGCGGGTGCGCTTTGCGCTGTCCGGAAGAACGGCTACGGTACTATATACGCGGTGCAGGGGAAAAGTGTCCGACGCTTTTTAGATTTATTTTCGGGTTCGCCGATTTCGCTTGCAATGCTTCGGCACCCAGAGGCATTAATCGTCATGCAAGGACAGGAGGATGAAAGCCGCGCAGACCAACGCCGCCAACCAAAAAGAGCAGACTGTAGCCGAGATCGCCGCGAGGCACCTCGACATAGAGAGCCTGGTGCCCCAAGGCAGCGACTCGCTTGACTTCCACGACCTTTCGGTCGAGACCGTCAAGCGGGCCCTGGAAGCGGCCTACGAGGCGGGGCGGGCGGCGCGGTAGGAGAGGGGGCCGACGGCTATCACGAGGGAAGTCTGCGGCTACTTCACGCGGGGGTCTCAGAATCTTGTAGAGTTTATCTGGCGGATCGCTCTCGAGGGTCCGAGGCCTTGTTGATATACGTAGGCTGGCGGCGAAGCCTGTTATCGCTTCGCCGCTCATTAATTCTGAGCGTTGCCGACGCCGCCGGGAAAGGCGGACGGCGACCGTTAACGACGACGGTGAGTACAGAGTCGAGTCGGATCGCATTCGGGTTCACCGCCAGCGCCTGCAGGGCCGTGTCCATCACGCTGGCGGCGTGGCCGGTGCCGTAGAGGGCTTCGCGCGTACAGGGCCCCGTAGTTTAGTCTGCCGTCCCCCAGGCGCGCGCTGAAGCGCGACTCGCTCGACTCCCACGCCTTTCGGTCGAGACCATCAAGCGGGATCTAGAAGCGGCCTACGAGGCGGGGCTGGCGGCGCGGTTGACGACCTAGAGGGCTGAGCCAGCCAGCCGCAGATCGGCCTACAGGTCTTCGAGTACGAAAGTTACCAGCAGGTTGACCTTATAACCGACGATCTTTTGGTCTTTGATCTTCACTTCCTGCTCCTTTACCCAAGCGCTCTTTATCAGGCGAATGGTCTTAGCGGCACGAGCGACACCCTGTTGAATGGCATCCTCGAAGCTTTTCTCGGATGTCGCGGTAATTTCGACTACTCTAGCGATGGACAAGGCTACACCTCCATTGATGTGCTACGGATAAAGTGATCGGTTTCGGCGATGAACTGTTTCGTTGTGTTTGTGGATCGTGTGGATCGATTCTTTTCAGACAGCCTAGGCAGGGCAGGGAAGGGCTTGTCTTCCACAAACTTTCGGTCGATAGCACCTAGTCGGCGCTGGAAGTCGCCCAAGAGGCGGGGCGGGCGGCGCGGTAGGCACCATCGGTCGAGCCCCGGGAAGATCTCCGCATGTTCCGCATGTTTTTCCCCTTACTCACTTCTTTTCTCTTCGGAGCGGAAGACTTCGGCTTTGCGGAGTCGACCTATGCAGACCTTCGGAAAAATGTTAAGTTCCTGGAGTTTTTAGCGCAACCTGTGAATCTTCAACGGTATCCGAACGACTAACCCCAGCGTTCCATACTCCCTGGCCTTGTGCTGACCTATAAGGGTGAAACAGCCCCGCCGCACCCGTCAGGAACTCCTTGAGCTCGCCCAGAAATTCGCCATCAGCGGCCAATCCCGTGCCGCCCACGCCGCCAGCCTCGGCATCGCCGCCCATACTCTCGACGATTATCGACGCCAAGTCCGCCCTCGCCCTTCTGTTGAACGGAATCGACCTCACTCAGACCAAGCCGCGACCAGCCCTTGTTCCCCGACGAACCCGCAATTCTCGTCGGAACTCAAGATCTTCTCATGAGTCGTGCGCTCAATCGCGGTTACGCTCGCAGTCCATTCACGTGGCCAATTGACTTCGCGCTTTTGCATAATGATGTTCAATGGGTTTTCGACGAAATCCAACTTCTCGGCGAGTCGCTCGCCTCGAGTCTACAGTTTGCCGGCTTCCGGCAAACTCTCAGCACATTCGGATCCTGTCCCTCATACTGGATCTCAGCCACCATCGACCATAGATGGCTCACAACCGTCGACTTCTCGGCTTCCGCCCTGCGCCCAATTGCCCTGGACTCCGACGATTTCGCTCATCCCGTCATTCAACAACGCTACTTCGCTTTGAAGTCCGTCGCTGCCGCACCATCCACATGCCGCCTGCCAGCCGGGTGCGCCGAGTTCGTGACCGCTCATCACCAACCAAGGCAACTGACGCTTGTAATATCGAATACCGTTCAACGTGCCCTGGAAATCTGGCAGGCCTTGCCTCCCCATCTAGACGCGGTACTCCTCCATTCACGATTTCGTCCGCATGATCGCCAGAACATTGCCTCCGCGCTGCCGACGTCTGGAATCATCGTCGCCACTCAAGTTCTCGAAGCCGGAGTTGACCTCGACGCCGACCTTCTAGTCACGGATCTTGCGCCGTGGCCATCGCTCGTCCAAAGATTCGGTCGGGTCAATCGTCGCGGCGAAAAATCCGGTACAATCTTCTGGGTCGACCATCCCTTGACCTGCAAGCGAGCCGCCCTCGCACTCATCGCCAGCCGCGCTAAACCCGGTAGGGAGCCCAGCGGATGCTCTGCGTCTACGCCGGGGCCGCCCCGACTTGCTGGAGCAGCGTAAGGATGTCGAAGTAGTGGCGACTGCCCTGGATCTGATCACCTTTGATGTCCATGATCCATGAGGAGGCGAGTACGAACGACTTCCCGGACGGGGGCAGAGTGCCGTTTGCAGTCGCGAGTGGGCCGGTGTGTGTCCCTCGCCAGGTCACTTCCAGAGCGGCCGTGTCGCCCGCGACAAGCGCCGCGTCTACCACGCCTTGCACGTCAGGGAAGGCCGTCTTCCAGCCTTGCAGAGCCTGGATGATTGCGTCCGCGCCTTCAATCCGGCGCTGGGTGGCGTACTCCTGATAGACGCCGTTCGGGGCGAGTGCCTTCTTTGCTCCACTCCAGTCGCCCGCGCTGTGTGCCGCCACGAGCCCGCGCGCTACCTGTTCGATCCGTTGAAGCTCATCCATGTATGTATATTCTCCTCAGGCAAGGATAGCGCTATTTCTCTTCGAGCGTGCCCTTTCGGTAAGACTGCGTAAGCCGGTGCCGCTCAGGATCGCTTTTCTTCCCGCAGGCGCCGATACTGATGTCCGGCCGATGCCGAGCCGCCGTGCGATTTCCGATTTGCTGATTCCTGCGAGAAATACGCCCCTCGTCCCTTTTGTCTACTGATAGACGAAAATGATGTTTTCGTCTGGCAAGCGAAGTTCCTTCAGCGCCTTATCCCGGCATCCGAGGGCAGGGGACACCGGTGTAACGAGTGCACATAACAGGGGATTAGCGGCACCAGACGGCAACCGGCGCCCATCCAGGCGGCGGCCGCTTTGGAATCCTATTCACGCCTGCCGAAGCAGAGGACGGAAGCCTCGGTACGCAGATAGAGACGGCCATTGGCCAGCGTGGGCGTAGCGAAGCAGTCTTCGTCCAGCGGAGTTGTTGCTAGGAGCTCCCAGTCACGCCCAGCCTTCACTACAGAGACGGTCCCCTTAAACGAGACGCAGTCGACCTTGCCGTCTACCGCCACCGGTGAGGCGTAATAGTTGCCCAGTGGTCCGGCGAGGCGTCCAACTTTTGTTGGTTCACCGGTATTCGGATCGAGCGCAGTGAGGATCCCCCCATTCGCGAGCAAGTAGGTACGGTCCGAGGACATAGGTAACAAAACAGTCCAAGGACATGGGTGACAGTTGGAGGGAGAGCTCAGAAGCCTTAAGGGTAGGCAACATAAAGGCATGCCCTGGAAGGAACTGCGAGTGGAAGAACAACGACTATTGATCCTGCGGGAACACGACGAGGGGGTTTAGATCTCGGAACTGGCTGAGCTCTACGGGGTGGCCCGGAAGACGATCTACAAATGGATGAGCCGCTACGAGGCGGGTGGGGTGACCGGACTGGTCGACCAGAGCCGACGCCCGCACCGATCGCCGAACCAGGTGAGTGAGGAGGTGGAGGCGGCCATCGTGGCGATGAGGGCGCGTTGGGGTTGGGGGCCGCGCAAACTGCGGATAAAACTATGCGAGCAGGACCTGGGGCGACTGTGGCCGGCGGTCAGCACGATCGCCTCGGTGCTGAAGGCGAAAGGTTTGGTGGTGAGCCGGAAGCGCCGGGCGCGGACGCCGGTGCAGAAGCCGCCGTACGCGCCGGCCACGGGTGCCAACGACGTCTGGTGCGCGGACTTCAAAGGTTGGTTTCGGACCGGCGACGGCACGCGCGTCGATCCGCTCACAATCACCGATTCGTACAGCCGATTCCTGCTGCGTTGCCAGATTGTAGAACGGACAGACTACGTGCATGTCAAGGCGGTATTCGAAGCGTCGTTTCGTGAGTATGGACTGCCAGCGGTGATCCACAACGACAATGGAGTTCCGTTTGCGTCGGTGGCGCCGGGCGGTTTGAGCCGGTTGTCAATGTGGTTTGTGAAGCTAGGCATCTTACCGGAACGGAGTCGGCCCGCTTCGCCCCAGGACAATGGACGGCACGAGCGAATGCACCGCACGCTGAAGCAGGCCACGGCGTCTCCGCCGGAGGAGACGGCCCGGCTGCAGCAGAAGGCGTTTAACGGGTTTCAACGGGAGTTCAACGAAGATCGACCGCACCAAGCGCTGGACAACGCGACCCCGGCATCGCTTTATGAGGTGAGCCCGCGGTGCTACCCGAGACGTCTGCCGGAACTTGCTTACGGCTCTGAGATGGAAGTGCGACGGGTTTCGCAGCAAGGCAGCGTGAAGTGGAAGGGAGAGCGGACCTACATCAGCGAGGTCTTTGGCTACGAGCAACTCGGACTGAAGGAGACCGATGGGCGATGGGCGATGGCTGGAGATTTACTACGGCCCAATCCTGCTGGGGTGGCTGGATGGATACCGCCACTGCTTCAGCCGGCGCAAGCCCAAAGCGCTATGCACCGAAGAGAGCGCATCCTGAGCCTGTGGAAATGCCGTGGTGTGGAAATCGCCGAGGCGATTCCCACACCACTTGGAAATCGCCAACTGCGATTCCCACATTCCCACAGGCCCGGACCCGATATACTGGCAACCAGGCAATGAGCTCCAAATCCAACAAACTGTAACCCTTGTCCTCGGACCAAAGTGTTACCTATGTCCCCGAACGAACCCGGCCGAGTTCCATTTGGATCGCGGCGTGGTGCGTGCGGGAGGAACGGTGCGCTCCCACAGCGCTTTCCCTGTGGCCGGGTCCAGGCAGATCAGCTTAGGCTGACCGGGCACGTCCGCGCTGAAGACCAGCCGGTTGTCACACATGATCGGCGAGCCCATGCCAGGAGGTACCGGGACCCGCAGACCGCCGCGAAGTTGCTCGCAGCCTCCCGCGAGCTCATAGCCCCTCCTGAACATTCAATTGGGGCAGCGCTTTGAATTGCGCGGCGATGTGCTCAATGCAGGCGAACTCAGCGTCTTGGATCTGTACTTGGCGATTCCAAGTTTCGAAGTCGAGGAGTCCCGTCACCGCTTCTCCGATTCGTCGCCGCAACTCCGCCGCCGGCAGCGCATCCAGTTCGACGGTCGCAGCTTCCGCGCCATACTTATCCCGAAAGCCCGCGGCTCGGCTGTCGGTGACCTTGATCGACTGTGGCGGCAGTTTGAACGTCGCAATATCACACTGATGAATTGCGAGCCGCTCCATCCGGAATTGTCTTCCCGCAGCGGTTTGCACCCGCCGGTGGATGTCGGCCTCGATGACGTGCCCGCTCGGATCGTGGTCGCCCAGGTAGAAGACTACGATCCGCTTACCCAGACCTGCAAAAAGCTGACCGACCTGCTGCTCCATTCCAGTCGACCCGAATCCGTGACAGACCCGCAACGTAAGTCCCCACGCATTGGCAACCGGGCGGATGGCGGCGAGAATAGTCGCCTTTTCCGACCAAACCTCGCAGTGATAAGGCTGGTCTTGCCAGTTGTCGCGCCGGTACGACCGTTTCACCGTCTCGATATACGCGTCGGCGTCTCGCCAGACACTGACCCCTTCGCCCTCCCGGGTTTCGTCGACCATCCAGTCGGAAGGGATGGAGAGTTCCGGCTCCGGCAGGCCCGCGAGTTCCGCTTGACGATACGTTCGACGAGCGGTCGTCGTTGCGCGGGAAAGGCGTTTGTAGTGCGCCGTGTCGTTCGCATAGGCGAGCTCAGAGCGGCTGAAGATCGCATAGTGCAGTTGCCGCAACGTCATCGGATGGTCGGCGGCGAGCACCGCCCTGGCGTACCGAATTAGCTCTTAGTTGCTCTTAGAAAGTCCGCGCATGAGAGACCTCCCGGAGCAAATTGGGACAGGTCTCAATTTGAGTGGAGATCGATTCTATTTCGGCCCTCCGCTTGATTGAGTCGGTAATCCAGTTGGCAGAAGTTGCCCCGTGGGTAACGCTTATTCGCATTTTTTTGGACCTCAAACGAAAACGCCTCGCGAAAGCGAGGCATGCCT
>JBKJLJ010000109.1:0-9557 GCA_046597015.1 Bryobacteraceae bacterium | reverse complement strand
CGGGCGTAGAGGACGTTCGGCGACGACGGGCCATTTCTCTTGCAGGGCCCGTTCCGAGATTCCGGTGTGAACGATACTGGCGAGGACGATGAAGTAGGCGCGCGCGGCGGCCGGGGTGAAGGACCGCCAATGGGACTGGCGAATCAGCGACCCGAAGCCGGGCAGGCGGCCGGACCCTTCCCAGAGCGCGACGGACAAGTAACGGTGCTCGTCAAGGCTGATACCGATTTCTTCGACATCCTGCTCGGGGAAATCGAGACACCGCCCAACTTCCGGGGAGCTGATTCGAGAGCGGAAGTGGGTCGCTAGGCGGAAGCCTGCCAGTAGATACTCTGTCGATGCATCGCGCCGCATCACCAGAAGCAGCTTTGCGGCCCATTCAACGAAGTTCTCGTCGGAGGCGAGCGCGCTTGTTTGCTCTAAATCGGCGGCCGCGTTGGGGATGGGTGGTGCCAAAAAAGCGCCGGCTTCGATCAGTATTTCGAGAAACGTCGCGCGACGTTTCGGAGGCAGGGGGTGGATCACGGCGCCCCAACCGAAGGCTAGTTCGACGCTGGTGGAAGCCGCGAGATGGGCGAACGCGCTGAGCAGGTTCGGGTCCGACCCCATCTCCAGGGAATGGTACTGCGATAGGAGCTTGGATTGATCTCGGGCGGTTTCCGCTCGGGCGGACCGCCAAAGGTACCGCACGTAGGGTGTCGGCAGATTCCAAGGTACACCTCGTGGGGTGCCGGGTCCGCACTCCGCCAGAACCGCGTTTACGGCGGAGTCCTCGAACTCGGCCTCGCTGCGTTGGGCCCGGACGGCTGGCAGAAATTCCCAGAGTGGAGAGGCGACGACGCGCAAGGAGCGGGCATCGCAGAGATGGGGTCGGAGATCGATTTGCGGCGGGCTTCGGGTTTTGGGAGGTTGGTACTTGGTGCCCTTGAAGGCTCGGGGATGGGCGCGGGTGGCTTGGGGAGGCGCGGGCGCGGTGTTCCATTCGACCGGGGAGGGGCTCAACTTTTGGGCGCTATCGGGGTCAGCGACGGTCTCCGATAAGACGAGGAGGAGATCCGAGAGAGTCTGCTCGGCGGCGACGCTTACTTGGCCTAGTCGCGCCCAAGCGGCGAGGAGACGGACCTTGGATGGGTAGTTTGCGGTCGACAGGTCCGGGACGCGGACCCAAGTATAGGAGAGGGTGCCTTCGATGCGAACGGCAATTAGGGCGGTTAATTTGTGCGGCGTTCGTACGATGGAGATCACGTGCGGTATTTTTCTCACTTAACGGATACTGACCAAGGCAAGCCGGCGTAGAATCTCTGCCTTCTCGGAAGTGATGACGGCGGCGTTGGCGAAGATGTCGTATCGGCGTGCGGTCATGAATCGGTCCTGAAGAGAGTACGCGGACTCCTTTCGGAGCTCGGAGTACTGGTAGAGATAAGTGGAGACGATGAACCGATGTTCCCCAGAGTGGGACTCGTCGATACCCCAGTTGTAGTCCGCCGTCACAAAGATTGGGGACTTCGATGCCTGCGCGTGGTTGAAGAAGGTGTGCTGGCTTTCGCTCGATACCGATAGGCCGGGAGGGAAGCAATTTTCGAGCTTTGGACCGGATCCGGGCCGCAAAAGTGCAAGATGAATCATGAACCCACTGAGCCCGCCGCTCGAGGCGGAAAAGAGCATCGCGGAGGTCGTTTTGTCGATTTTGATGACCTCGACGGTGGGATTCTTGCCGAAATCCTTTTCTGCCGTGTAGCACTGGCGCCGAGGAGGTCCGCCAACGCAAATCGAGGCCGGGCCCTTCGGGAAGCGAACTTCGGTAACTAGTTCCCCCTCGACAACGGTAACGGGCCTTCCCATAAAGCGAAGCGGCTGGGCGGCCACACTATTCGCGAGGATCGACGCGACGATGATGAACCGTAATGGATCCATACTCCTTTCGATTTTAGGCAATCCCGGACGTTGACGTTGCCCCGACCAAAGCCCGAACGCCTTCGTTAGCGTCGTGCGCACATTCTTGGCGCATGGCGACAGACAGCGCGCCGATTCGGAGCAGTCCACGAACGATCCACTCGCGGCAATCTGAACATTCCCCCTGCTCGTAAACCGTACGCAACATTCGCAGTTCCAAAGTAGCTTCCGGGTGATCCTCCCAAAAGTTCCGGAGGTCGATTCCCATCCCGTGACGAATATAGCGATCGGGCTCGCTCTCAAACCAACGCAACACAAGTTCGTGGTCGTTAGGCTCAAAGTTTTCGCCAATCATTACAATTGCGAGTCGACGTCCGGCCCGTTGCCGCGCCACGAGTTGAAACGCAATGTCCCGAACTTCAGGGTGCTTGATCTGAGCCAGAGCAACAACGGCCGCATAGGCCAGCGCCTCGTCTTTCGACGCAGTCAGTTTTACAAGGACGTTGAGATCGAGAGGGAAGGCGCGCTTGGCAAAGATTCGCAAATGCTGGATCTGTTCTTCCGGAGATTCTGCCCGGAGAAATCTCCTAGCGGCATACTCCAGATCTTCCAGGCTCGCTTCGGCGCCCCACTCCATGAGCCATGAGCCGCTGAGACCGAGCAATCCCAGGCTCATTTCCGCGTAGCTCAACTTGGTTGGTATTTCTCGGGTTTTGGGCGCTTCGACCGCCGCTCGATAGGCTTCGATCCGGGAATCCGTAGCCCCGGCCGCTCGTAATGCAGCGAGCGCTTTCGCTTCGCCGAACGTCTCGATAGCCCTCCACCACAGCCAACCCTGATTCCCTTCGTCCGGCATCGTTACGAGCAATCCACCGATCTTGGCAGCCGCAAATAGCAGTCCTGGAAGACCATCCAGCTCAAGAAGCTGGATAGGGATTGCTTCGCCGTTCTTGGGTCCTGGTTCGAATCGTCGTAGAATGCTCGGCGAGATCGCTCATCCCCGTTGAGGCCATGATCTCCGCAAAGCGAAAGCGCTGAACGGTGTTCCAATCGTCGCCTCCCGAGGGTAGAGCGGCGATGACTCTGTCGCAATAAAAATCCTTGTCCGGCAGAAGCTTGACCAGGTTTAGCATGTAATCCGCTCTGGTTCCCTCAGCCTGAACGTCGACCGCGTAGCAGTGAAGGCATGCATCCAGGATCATGTCCCGAAAGGCACTGACGTCGTGCTCGATAGCATAAAGAATTGCCCGGCCAGACCTGCAGTGTATGAGCCTCTGAAATTCGTTTTCGTTCATCTTTTGGCTTTCGCGCCCCCTCGCGGGCCGCATATTTCCTTAACCTAGATTGCTGCTGGCGTTCCAACACCAGATTACCCACTCGGTTTGGCATGTGGAATATCTTTCCTTCTCCGATGGCTCACACTTACAGACATGCGCTCTTGCCGCCTAGCCCTTGTGCTCGCCGTCGTTCTCAACGCCCAGGAAGCTTTCCTGTATAACCGCGTGGGCGGCCTCGATCCGCTCACCGTCGGCATGAAGAACGACCAACCCATCGCCATCGACTGGGACGAAGACGGGCGGACCGACATCGTGCAGCGGAACCTGTACTCCACCACGTTCGGGCAACCGTGGTGGGGCGTCTACTTCTTCAAAAACGTGGGGACCGAGAAGAAGCCGCGCTATGCCGCGGCGAAGCGACTGACGCTGAACGGGCAGCCGATCGACGACAACTACGCCAGCTATCAAACGCTCGATTGGAATCACGACGGCCACCCCGCCCTGCTGAGCGGGATCGGCGCCGGCCCGCGGAAGGGCACGTTGCAGATCTATCTCAACCAGGGTCAGCGGGACGCCCAGGGCCTTCCGATCCTGAAGGTTGGACCGACGCTGACGTGGTTCAAAGATGGCGGCGACCTCGCTTATGGCATGAGGCTGATCGAGGGCGACCTCTATACGGTGAACATGCGGGTGCAGTACTTCCCGACCCAGGTGCTGGAGCACACGCTGTACCGGCATCATGCCGTCAGCGGGGGCTTTGGCAAAGCTGAGGCGGTTAGCTTCAACGGCAAGACCGTCTATGACGAATGGCCGTCTACGCAACGGAACGGCAAGTGGCTGGGGGCAATGCGTACGCGGCGCGGGCCGCTCACGACTTGCATCGTGGAATGGGCCGATCCGGCGCAGCCATCGAAGTGCATCGTGGATACAAGCCCCGATGGCTTCGCGGTGCCGAGTGCGACCAAGGACGGGATCCTGGCGGCGACGATGGGCGGGTGGTTACGGTTCATCCCCGACCACGGCAAGCCGCATATCGTGATGGCTGAGGGGATGCCGTGCTCGTTCGGAGGCTACAGCAGTGTCGAAGTGGTCGATTGGGAAGGCGACGGCGACCTCGACTTCATTGGGGGGAACGAGACCGGCTTTGTTCAGTTGATCGAGAACATCAGTACGCCGACGAGGACGCAGTTCAAGACGTCGCGGCAGATCCCGAATGTGTATGCCGCGCGATGGATGTTCATCGACGATGAGGATCCGGAGCGGCCCTACGGGCAAGCGAAGCCCGCCTATGTCGACTGGGACGGCGACGGGGACCTGGATTTGCTGGTGGGAAACAATTCGAACCGGGTTGCCTATTTCGAGAACGTCGGGACCCGCAAGAACCCTAAGTTCGCCAAGGCCGTGAAGCTGCTCCATGACGGGGGCGAACACTTTTCGTTCCGATCGCGGCCCGCCCCGGTCGATTACAACGGCGACGGGTTGATGGATTTGATCGCGGGGTCGGCGGGTCCGCGGGACCGGAACGATTCGAAGGACATCGCGATCTCGCTGTATCTGCGGTACCGGGACGAGAAGGGCCAACTCCGCCTGAGGGCACCGGTGCCATTGAAGGACACGGAAGGCCGGGAGTTGCGGACTCCGATCCCGTATCATCACGGGTTCGAGGTAGCGGACTGGGACAACGATGGCGACCTCGACCTGCTCACTAACGAAAAGTCCCAACTGATTCTTTACCGGAACACGGGTAGAGGGTTCGCGCGAGAGCCGATTCTGTTTCATGGAAAGCCGCTCAGTGTGAGCCACCACGAGACGAGCATCAAGGCGGTTGATTGGGACAAGGATGGTCAACTTGATCTCATCACCGGCGGGGAGTCGGGCTGGGTGTACTACTTTGCTCGCGCGGAACTGCGTTAGAGTGATCCCAGAGGGCGGAGCAAACCCTTTTACGGCTTGCAGTCCGGCCAAACGGGCCCTGGCGAAGAACGTCAGTCCGTGGTGAAGACCAATGTACTCGCATCGCCATAATTCAGGCCGATTCCAATCGTGGATGCTTTGGAGGAGGGAGGCGTTCTAGGCCTCTCGCCCCCTTAAGATTACCGCCAAAGCGCGGGGGTCGCGATGCCCGTGGAGGACGGCAATTACCCACAACGGGTTTTCATTCGGCGCGTAAATAATCAGATAATCTCTAACTCATTTGAAGCGGAGAGGACCGAGTGTCAGATCTGGCCGACAGTGACCCTGTTGAGGAAATCGCGCGAGTTTTGCAAACGCAGCGTAAAGGTCGTCGACGACGCGGTACGCAGCATCCTGGCTGTCTTCTCCGATATATATCGCGATTTCATCAATATCGTTGTAGGCTTCGGGATGAAGTTCGAACCCGTTCATTCAGGTTTGTGGCGGCGGGCGTCTATGCTCGCTCGGAGACGAGCGAAGGCTTCCTCCCCAGGAATTAGTTTGACCCTGCCGCTCTTGATGTCGTCGTAACGGCGGTCGATGGCGTTCCGCGTTTCGCCTAGGCTGTTGACAAGAACGGCTACAGCATCCTTTACAAGCTCGTCGGCTGGACGCCCAGAGAGCGACGCCAGATCGTTCAATTGTCTTTCGAGTTCCGGACTGAAGTGAACATCCATGTTTGAAACCTTCTCATCCCACCTTACCGGATGTAGCTGGGCCTGTCATTCAGAGTCGAGGGAGCTTAAGCGAAGAGCTCGGCGATCGGGGTGCCGCGGTCGGTGATGGGGACGGGCCGTTCTCCGGCGTATAGGTTCTTGTGGGGGTCGATGCCGAGGGCGCAGTGGATGGTGGCGTGGAAATCAGGGATCGAGACCGGACGGTCGGCGACCTTGCGGCCGACTTCATCCGTACGCCCGATCACCTGGCCGGTCTTCAAGCCTCCACCAGCCAACACCATGCTGAAGCCAGCCGATTGATGGCCGCGGCCGCCACCGGCATCGAAATCCGGCGGCCGGCCGAATTCGGTCGCGATCACGACCAAGGTCGTATCGAGCATCTTGTTCTTTTCAAGGTCAATCAGAAGCGACGAGAAGGCCTTGTCGAGTTCCTCAATGAGAAGATGCTGCTTCACTTGGCCGTCGTTGTGCGTGTCCCAGCCGGAGCCGTTCAAGAAGTTCAAGTTATGCGAAACTTCGACGAAGCGGACGCCGGATTGGACGAGGCGGCGGGCGAGGAGACAGCGTTGGCCGAACTCTCCTCCGTAGGATTCGCGAAGCGTCGATGACTCGCGAGCCAAGTCAAAAACGTTGAGAAATTTCGGACCGGCGAGCTTATAGGCAGAGGTCGTGATGGCCTCCTGCTGCAGAACCGTCTGGTCGTTCGGGTGACGATTCGAGTACTCTTCGCGCATCTTGGCGAGGAGAGTCTCGCGGCGATCCTCGCGGTTCAGGTCGACGTCGGGAGGACGCAGGAGGCCGGCGGGGCCGGTCTCGATTTGGGTGAGATAGATGTAGCCGTAACGGGCGCCGAGGAAGCCGGGGTCGCGGATGATGCTGGGGTAACCCATGACGACATAGGGCGGGACTTCGGCGGACTTGGCGCCGAGTTGGTTCGAGACGATGGAGCCGATGGCGGGATAGATGAGCGTCCCGCTGGGCTTGCGGCCGGTGTGAACGAGGTTGGCCGCGGCGGCGTGCTCGCCGGAGATGTCATGCGTAATGGAACGGACGGCAATGGCGCGGTCCATCAGAGGGGCCGTGCGATGGAGATGTTCGCAGACCTGCTCGCCCTGGATGGCGGTGTTGATCGACTTGTAATAAGACCCGGCGACCTTCTTGCCGTCGCCGAGGGGCTTAGGGTCAAAGGTGTCCATGTGGGCGGCTCCGCCACCGAGCCAGAGGAAGATGCAGGCGTCGGCTTTGCCCTTGGGGACATGGGCGGCGGTGGCGGCACCAGTGGCTAGAGCGGCGGTGGAGGCGGCGAGGAAATGACGGCGGTTCATGGGCAAAATCCTTAGGGGAGCAGGACGAATTCGGGGCTATTCAGCATGGCCCAGAGCGCGTCTTCAAACAGCACGCGGAATTCGGTTTTCAAACGCTTGGTGGGTTCGGCGCCGAGGCGCATTTTCTTCTCTTCATCCATACGGATGAGCGTGGCTTCGGCGCTGAGATGGTTCGACCAGGATACGCGGTTATCGCTCTTGAGCGCGGCGTAACCGGCTTGGGCGCCGTCCACTTTTCGGGTGGCGTAGGCGGGCCGGAGCATGGCCGTCATGGCGGTGGTTTCGGCCGCTGTGGGGGGCCGGGAGAGGATGCGGAAGAATGCCTCTTCAACGAGCTTTTCGACCGGGAGATCCTGGAGGGCGAGTTCCGTGAACGCGCTATCGTCCGACAGGCGGAGGATCCGGGTGCCAAGGACGCCGTTGGCGAGGATTAGAGTTTGCATCGGCGAGGAGCCGTCGTCACGGATAGTGGACGGATTCTGCCGGGACTGGCGCCAGCCGTAGTTAGTGAGAACGTCGATGAGCGCCTGGGCGATGGGCAGGGCGAGGGCGGGGCGGTCGCGTTCGTTCGATAGGGCGGTCATCTGCCAGGAGCGGGAGGGCTTACCCATGTTGAGGAACTGGGCGGGGGGACGGTCGCCGGCGGGGTTGAGATTGAGATCTTCGCATTCAAAGGCTTTGCCGACGGCGCGGTGGAGCGAGTCGACTAGCTGTTCGGCGGAGAGCTTGCGGCGGACGGGTCCGGCGAAGAGGCGGTTTTGAGGCGAGAGCTGGGTGGCGGCGAGGGATTCGAGAGGTCGGCGCTGGTAGGCGTGGGAGGAGAAGATGAGGCGGGCGAGGTGTTTGAGATCGTAGCCGCTCGTGACGAATTCGCGAGCGAGGAACTGCATCAGCTCCGGGTGGGAGGGCTTGGCAAAGGCCCAGTCGTCGACGGGCTCGACGATGCCGATGCCGAAGTACCGTTTCCAGACGCGGTTGACCACGACCTGGGCGAAACGCTCGTTCTTCGGCGAGACGATGAGCCCCGCGAGGGTGCGGCGGGATTCGACTTTGCCTTCGGTGGGCAGGGTGCCGGTTTCGTCGTGGCGAATAAGATCGTTGAAGGCCCAGCCGGGGTTGATGGCTTCGCCGGCTTTCAGCGTGATGGATACGGCGGGCTTGCGGCTGCCTTCCCCGAGGGGGACGGTGCTGGCGACGGGGAGCTTCAGCGCCTTGCCGTTGAGCATGGCGGCCATGGAGAAGAGATCCTGCTGCTTGTAGGGATGAAACGGGGCGTCGTGGCAGCGGGCGCAACCGAGCTTTGTACCGAGAAAAGCGAGGCCGAGGATTTCGGCTTTGGCGGCCATGGGCGCGTCGTTGAGGGTGGCTTGCGAAAAGGCCGCGGGAGCGCCGAGATGGACGCTGCCTTCCATTTGGACGAGTTCCGTGACAAATCGGTCGAAGGGGATGCCGTCGGTGAAGGACTGGTGGATCCAGTAGCGGAAGGGGCCGGTGTTGTTGAGATCGGGCTTGAGGATGCCGGGGTTTTCAGCCAGGACGTCCTGCCAGTAGCTGACCCAGTTGTCGGCCCAGTCGGGATGGTTCAGGAGGCGGTCAATAGCCTTGGCGCGACGGGTGGCGGCGGGGAGAGATTGGAAGGCGCGGATCTCTTCGGCGGTGGGGATGAGGCCGGTTGTATCGAGGGAGAGGCGGCGGAGGAATTCGAGGTCGTCGGTCAAAGGCCGGGGGGCGAGGGCGGCCGCTTTGAGCTTGGTATTCAGGAAATGATCGATGGCGTTGTTGGCGGGGAGGTTGGGGGTGGCGGCGGGGATGGAGACGGGGCGGTCTTTGTAGAACGCGCGGGCTTCTTCATGGCGGGTGGTCCAGCGGGCGGAGACTTCGCGGGATGCTTCGAGGCGGCGTTCGCGGTCGGCTTGGCGGTGGAGGGTTTCCTGCTGGGCGACGTGGGTTTCCCAGCCGAGGTCGGTGAGGCGGGGGGAGTTGTCCGGCCCGAGGAGGTGTTCGAGTTCGCCGGGTTTACCGAAGGAGACGGCGAGTTCGCCGGGGGTGGGCATGAGGCCTTTGCCGCCGATGACGGCGATGAGTTCGAAGGTGTGGAGCTTGCCGTCGCCGGGGAAGTTCAGGAAGACGTCCTGGTGGGGATGGGTGAGCGGGCGATGGCCGGTTTCGTCGCGGACGGGCGGTTCGGGGACGGGGTCGTCGCCAGTAGTATTAGGCTTTTGCTTGTTGGTTTTGGCGACTTCGACGCCGTCGATGAGGAGGCGGGCCGCGCCGCGGGCACGGAGTCGGAAGCGTTGGGGGCCGAGAGGGATGAGACGTTGATAGGAGGCGCGGAGGGCGAAGGGGACGGAGCGGTCCTGCGGGAGGGCTTCGGGGGAGTATTTGAGGGGAAGACGGGCGAAGCCGAAGGCGGTTTCGGTGTATTGGTAGGC
>JBKJLJ010000893.1:0-7733 GCA_046597015.1 Bryobacteraceae bacterium | reverse complement strand
CCGTTGGGATACTATTCGCACAATCTGCATTTTGTGGCGTATTCCCGCATGATGCAAGGCCGGTACCAGGACGCCCGGGAGTATGCGCAGCGTCTGCGGAAGAACGTGGCCGGGGCGATCGATGGTATGCCGATGCTGGGGGCGTACGGGGCGTATGAGTGGCTGGTGCTGGTTCGTTTTGAGAAGTGGGAGGAGATGACGAAGCAAACGACACCGACCGAGAAGGATCTGTTTCTGCGGGCGATGTATCTTTACGCGCAGGGGGCGGCGTTTGCGGCAACTGGCAAGCCGGATGAGGCGGCGGGATTGATGGGGATGATCGACGGGATTGCTAAGGAGATCCCGGCCGAGGCGGTCGCGATGTTCAACCCGGCAAAACAGGTGTTGGGGCTAGCCAGTGTGGACTTGGCGGCACGAATCGCGAGAACGCGGGGAGAGAACGATCGAGAACTCGAGCAGTGGCGGCGAGCGGTGGCAATGGAGGATGCGTTGTCGTATATGGAGCCGCCGGACTGGTACTATCCAACTCGGGAATCATTGGGGAAAGCGCTATTGAGGCAGGGGAAGGCTGGGGAGGCGGAATGGGTATTTAGGAAGGACCTGGAGAAGAATCCGCGCAATGGGCGATCGTTGGCTGGCTTGTTGGAGAGCTTGCGCGCGCAGCAAAAGAGCGAGAGTGTGACCTTCGTAGAAAAGGAGTTTAGGGAGGCTTGGCGCCGGGCCGATACTCCGGCCTTATGATCTAGAGTTCCGGCTGCTCAGCCGGAACTAGTCTCTGCGGATCGAAAAGATGGAGCGGCTTGAACTCGCGTTTGGACCACTTGCTACCGGGGTCAAACTGCACTCCCACAAAGAAGCCGATATCCCGGTAGACGCAGTACCGGACCTCCCCGACATAGTCGCCCTTTGGGCCGCTGACGGTCAGGATCGTATTCAAGGGAATCTCAGATTCCATCTGGAGGCAAACTCCGGACTCCGAGATGTCTTCAAGGTTGGCAATCGTCTTCTTCCGCCCACCGGCGTTGTCACGCCAGTGGACCTCAATGAGATCTGCACACATTAGCCGGGGCTCAAAGCGCCTGTTCCGCATATACCTATCTATCGACGCCGGGATGGAATTGGTGTATCCGGCGGTTGCAATAATTTAACCCTACGACTCCTAGGGTAAACTGCTATTGAATTGAGTACTAGGGCCAGTTAAATCCGATTGAAAACTTCAACGGCCTTGCTCAGCGCTTTATGGAGTCGAATGAACGGTACCATCTTCGTTTCCCTCTCGTCGATCTCCTGGGCGCGCTTGAGAACTTCGGCGGCCTGGGCAGCCGGAACCCGGACGACCCCGTCTTCATCGGCCACGATAATGTCGCCAGGCTTGACTTCGACGCCGGCGCACTGCACCGGGACATTGCGGGCGACGCCAGCGAAGCGGCTGACGGTGCTGGAGGGAACGACGCTACGCCCGTAGATGGGAAGGCCGAGAGTGCGGACCTCTTTCAGATCTCGGACGCCGCCATCCACGATGACGCCGGCCATGCCCCGGGCCTTAGCTGCGGTGGCCATCAGACCGCCGATGCCGGCGACGTCCATGCCGTCCTTGATGACAATCACGCCAACTTCGCCGGGGTTGCCGTTGTCGATCATGGCGGTGGACTCGCGGGTGGAGAGGGAGGGGGTGGCTTTTTCGGGGGTTGTGGGTTCGAGGTAGACGGTGACGGCACGGCCGACGGCGCGGGCGGTAATCGTGCGGGGGCGCATATCGTGCGACATGAAGCCGCGTTTACCGGTGATCTGGTCGACGGCGTCAGCCACGGCGGCGACCGTAACGATTTCATAGCCGGCGAGGAGAGGATCTTTCGAGACGGTTTTGCGTGCGGCTTGGAAGCCGAAGCCGAGAAGAGCGCAGGCACCGACGGCGAGCGTTAGAGTTTTGTTACGAGATAGCATACAGGCGCTATTCTACTGGAATGCGGATAGGAGCCTTGGTAACTAACGTGGTGGTGCTGCTGCTGTTCGGGGTGGTCGTGCCTTGGGTGAAGGGGATTGAGTTCCTCGACCTGTTCCTATTAATCCCCTATGCCCTGTTGTCCGTGTTTTACGTTTCTCCGCGGGCGGTGGCGGTAGCGTTCGAGTCGCCGATCTCTCTAGCCGCACTGGGGCGGACGGCGCTGGTGGGCTGGGCGATTGGGCTTTTGATTCTGGTGATGGGGTTTGTAACGGTAAATGTTTCAGCGGGCCATGGGGTCTTGCCGCCCCTGCCGGTGCTTTTGTGTTTGCTCGTCCTCAGCTTGATGGCATGTTTATTGACGGCGGCGGTGGCGGTGCGGGTGGCGCTGGGGGCGGCGAGCGAAGAGGCGGCACGGAGCAGGATTCGCATTGGCTTTTTAGTTTTGCTTTGCTCGGTGCTGGCGATTCCCCGGCTCTTAAGCGAAGAGAAAACGGGGGAAGTGCTTGGCTGGATGACCCCGGAGGGGATAGTGCAGGGGACGATGATTCTGGTTCCGTTAACGGCTGTGGGGACGCTTTGGCTGTTACGGGTAAGACTGGCGCGATACACTGGCTAGTTCATGCGTATCGTTTCGAAATCGGCTTGCCGGGTGGATGTAGCGGGTGGCACCCTGGACATTTGGCCTCTCTATCTGCATCATGCCAACGCGTGTACGGTGCATTTCGCCGTGGATCGCTATACGACTTGCGACCTGCGAACGAGAGAAGACAGCCGAATTGTGCTTCGGTCGCGGGATCTGGGGACGAAGGAAGAGTTTGGCTCGCTGGCCGAGTTATCGGCGGCAAAAAAATACAAGCTGGCCTTGTTAGCCGAGGTGGTGCGCTTCTTTGCTCCGCCGATGGGGATCGACCTGGATACGGACTCGGAAGCACCTGCGGGGGCGGGGATCAGTGGGTCATCGTCGCTAATTATTACGCTGGCGAGCGCGTTCAACAAATTGTTGGGTACGGGCTATTCGATTGAGGCTTTGCGGCAAGTGGCCCAGAATATCGAAGCGCGGATTATCAAGGTACCGACGGGGTGTCAGGACTACTATCCGGCGATGTATGGCGGGGTGGGGGCGGTGGAGTTGCGGGTGGACGGGATTCGTCGCGTCGCGCTGCCGGTGGACCATGATGATTTGATTTCGCGGACGGTGCTGGCTTATACGGGTGAACCACGCAACTCCGGGATCAACAACTGGGAAGTGACGAAACTGCACATTGACGGCGACAAGCAGGTGCATCGGAACTTCGACAGGATTGCCGGAATTGCGCACGCCATGCGGGGCGCTTTGACGGTGGGGGATTGGACGGAGGCCGCGCGGTTGCTGCGGGAAGAGTGGAGCTTTCGGAAGAAGAATGCGCCCGGGATTACGACGCCGTTGATTGATGAGATGGTGAAGGTAACGCGGAAGGCGGGGGCGGTAGGGGCGAAGGTTTGTGGGGCGGGCGGGGGCGGCTGCGTGTTTTTCCTGGTGGAACCGGGGACGAAAGAGAAAGTCGGCGCGGTGATTGAAAAAGCAGGGGCGACGGTGCTGCCCGTGAAAGTGGCTCCCAAGGGCGTGACGGTGAAGGCGACCGGTGGATAAGAATTGGGCTGGTCCAGCGCTGCGCGTAGGGCTGTTTGGGCTGACTGGGTTTTTAGGTCTTCTGGTTTGGGGCTTTTTGCTCAGTCCGTTAGGGATGCTGGTAACGGCGACGTTGAGTGTCTTTGGGGCCGGAGCGGTGGCGAGCGCGCTGGCGCTACGAATCTACGAGGGCGGGAGGCTGACGACGATCGGGTTTGGTTGGCACCCGGCGGCGGGACGGCATTTGCTGTACGGGATGGCGCTGGGGGTGGCGGGAATCGTGTTTGTGCTGGGGGTGCCTCTGTTGATCGGGAAGGCGTATTTTGTAGCAACCCCGGAGACTCCTTTTAACGCGGGGAGCATGGCGTTGGTGAGCGTCTGTTTGTTGTTTGGGGCAATCGGAGAGGAGTTGCTGTTTCGGGGCTACGCCTTTCAATTGCTGGCCGGAAGGTTTGGGACCTATCAGGTTTTGTTGCCCTTGGCCGTGCTGTTTGCCGCGATGCACTCGGGCAACCAGAGTGCGACGGCGTTAGGACTCCTCAATACCTTTCTATGGGGCGTGTTGTTGGGCTATTCCCTGCTGCGGAGCGGTGACTTGTGGCTGCCGATTGGTTTGCATTTCGGATGGAACGTTACAACGCCCTTCTTCGGCGTGAACCTAAGCGGCTTTACAATGGGATTGACGGGTTACACCGTGCAGTGGAAGGCGAACGAACTTTGGAGCGGCGGCGGATACGGGCCGGAAGGCAGCGTACTTTGCACGTTGGCCTGCTTCGGAGTGGGTTACCTTCTGCATCGGATTCCAATAGTGAAGCAACGGTTACCGCTGTTGCCCGAGGAGGATTGATGCGGCGTTGGGCGATCGTGCTGTGTGTTTGTCTGCCAGCGTGGGCGGAGAAAGAGAAGCTGTCCGAAGAAGAACGCCTGGCGTTGATTCGAGGGTTGACGGCGGAGACGGCGAAGGCGAAAGTGCTGATTCCGCGGTCGAAGAAGCCGTTGACGGTGAGTGCCAAGAGTGTGTGGGATCAAGCGGCGTGGGACGCGGCGACGAAGGAATCCGGGCCCGCGGCGCGTTTGGGTGAGTTGATCACCGTGACCAAGGTGGACATCAAGGACGACCGGATTGAGTTGGAACTCAACTATGGGCTGAAGAGCGGGCGGACTTGGAAAGATCGGGTGCAGGTGGGCGTCGGGGGCAATACCCAGCCGATCAGTCGGAACGACGCCCGGGCGACGGCGGGCAGTTACATTGCGGTGGTTTTCGATAAAAAATTGACGACGCTGGAGGTGGCCGACGTGAAGCGGATTCTGGCTCCGGTGTTGGATTTCGATAAACGTACGGTGACTGAAAATTACATGGAGAACATCCCGGCGCCGATCAAGAAGGCAATTGAGGATAAGCGGGTGATTGAGGGGATGGATAAGGACCAGGTGATGGCGGCGGTGGGCCGGCCGCTGCGGAAGGAGCGGCGGACGGTGGAGGGGAACGACTTGGAGGACTGGATGTACGGGCGAGCACCGGGTAAGCTGACGTTCGTGACGTTTGAAGGGAACAGAGTAGCGAAGGTGAAAGAAATGTACGCCGGGTTGGGCGGGAGTACGGCGGCGGACCTGCCGGTTCAGTAGTAGTCGTTCGGAATAAGCCACCAGGCGGCGCCATTGCACGCGAGGGCGAGGGCGAGCAGGGAAGTGGGCGCGATGAACCAATAGGCGAGGGAGACGCCGAGCGTAGGCGCGAGCCAAATGAGGTTGACGACAGAGGCGCTGCGGAGGAGAGCGGGGTCTCGACGGCTTCGCGTGGCGATGGTAAGGCAGAGACAGGCGATGGCGGATAGGCCGAGCGAAACGAAGAGGCTGAAACCGTCCATGAGTTCGCCTAGGGAGCGGGGCGTGCCGCCGAGGTCGAATTTCTCACCGTACATGACGGTGTGGACTCTTCGTTCGGCTTCGTCGGTTATCGTTTGGGTTCGTCCCTGGTAGTGGCCGAACCCATGACCGATGGCGAGAATGAGTAGAAGCACTGCGCCGGCACGGAAGCAGGATGCGCCGAACCGGCTGCGATCCATGATTACGGCCTGCGCGCCGGGACGGCGCCAAGTTTGGTTTTGCCGGCGACGGGAGGGCCGGAGGGGTACGTATCCGGCGTTACGACTACGCCGCTTGTGAACTTGAAAGGAATCTTGCCAGAGCTCGGGAAAGTCATTTCGATGAAGTAGGCAGTATATCCTTTGGCGGGGCTGGTTGGCTTGGCGGTGTACTTGCCGTTCTTCCCGGGCTCGAGGACGGTGCTTGTGTACTTCGCGCCGAGGGTCTCCAGGCGGAAGTCCCGGGCGTCGGGGTTCGTCGCCTGCCACAGCTTGACGGC
Source organism: Bryobacteraceae bacterium (assembly GCA_046597015.1). Lineage (GTDB taxonomy): Bacteria > Acidobacteriota > Terriglobia > Bryobacterales > Bryobacteraceae. The sequence goes on along the minus strand of JBKJLJ010000893.1, from coordinate 1,814 downwards.
GGTTGGCTTCGTTTTGCACTCGACTTCGATGGACAGATCCTTCTTCACTTTCCATGCATAGACGGGCCGGGGTTCGTTCTTAATGACCCCGTTGTAAAAGGCGGTAATAGATTCGACGGCATCCGAATTACGAAGGCTATGGTCGGTGTTCGGGATGTAGCGGATGTGCTTTTCGCCCTTGAGGTCCTTCCAGTAGAACTTCCAGGAGTCGGGGAGAAAGAACTGATCGCCGGCACCGTGGACGAGGAACTTCGGCTGGGTGAAGCGGTCCCGATAGTTGTACGGCTCGACGAGCTTCATCAGCTTCTCATAGTTGGGGTCGTCCATCTTATCCATCAGCCCCTGTTCGAAGTAGTTGCCGACGGACGGGGCCCAAAAGCCATAGGCCCGGTAGTGATGAACGAAGCTGCGTTTCACGTTCAGCAGGTCGATAACAAGGGGCATAAAGGCGACGACGCGCTTGTCGACGGCGGCGGTGGTCCACGTGGTCCAGCCGCGCTTGGAGGCGCCGGCGACGACGAACTTGTCGATGGTCGAGTTTTGTTCTTTCATGAAGGCGGTGACCGTGTCCATCGCGCGGACGGCTGCCTTGGTCATCGGCATGCGGGCGGGCCAGGTCTCGTCGCCGGTTTTGAGATAGTTGTTCCAGGTGTAGGCGATAAAATCGTCCTCCGTGCGGGGCTTTTTGGCGGGATCGTCGTTGAAGATCAACGGCTGATTGGGGACCATGCGGAGTTCGGTGACGACTGCGCCGGTGTACTCGGCGATAGCGGTCATCATAGGGTCAATGGACGTTCGGGGGCGGCCGTCATTGGCCCCGCCGGTAATCATCAGAAAGCCGATATTGGACTTGATCTCCTTGGGCTTGACGATGGTGACCCAGTGTTTCCACTGGCCACGGTTCATGTCCTTCTCCTTCCAGGTCTGGGAGGTCATGTCGATCACGTAGCCGGTCGTATTCTTGCCGGGAACGGTGTTCGCCAGCTTCCAGGTGTAGCTCGAATCCGCTGCGGCGACGTAGCGGTCGAGGCCGGTCTGTTTGGGCGGGGCGGCGGCCAAAAACAGCGGGATGAAAAGAAGAAGAGCGAGACGCATATCCGAACAATCGTATCCTGATGAGTATGCGTAAGCTAGTTGTGTTTTTGATTGCAGCCGCGGGACTGTGCGCGCAGGGGCGATTCGAGTTTTGGCCGGGGGCGGCGTACGACCCCGCCGTGCCGGCATTTGAGAAGGTTTTGGGCTATGGTGCCGGGGAGAAATTGGCTTCGCATGCCGATATCGTGAAGTACTTCGAAACTTTGGCCGCGGCCTCGGGCGGCCGGATGAAAGTGGTGGAGTACGCCAAGAGCTGGGAAGGGCGGAAGCTGTTTTACGCCGTGATTGCCAGTGAAGCGAACCAGAAGAAGATGGCTGCGATTCAGGCCGACATGCAGAAGCTGGCGGACCCGCGGAAGACGTCTGACGCCGACGCGAAGCGGATCATGGCAGGGATGCCGGCGGTGGTCTGGCTCGGCTACACAGTGCATGGGAACGAGCCGTCGGGCTCGGATGCCGGGATGTTGACGGCTTACCATTTGCTGGCGGCGCGCAACCAGAAACTGGTCGAGAGCGTCCTGGCGAATACGGTGATCCTAATTGATCCGCTGCAGAATCCGGACGGACGGACGCGGTTTGTGAACAACTTTGAGCAGGCGTATGGCTTGGAAGCCAATGGCAGCGTGGTGGCGGCGGAGCGGAATGAGCCGTGGCCGGGCGGCCGCAGCAACCACTACCTGTTCGATATGAACCGGGATTGGTTTGCCCTGACGCAGCCG
>JBKJLJ010000663.1:0-3280 GCA_046597015.1 Bryobacteraceae bacterium | reverse complement strand
TGAACGTCCTCGGCGGCAAAGTCGCCCTCCAGATGACCAGCCCCTCAAGCCAGGGCGTCTTCCGCCCCCTCGACGAGCCCGACTACGTGCACGTGGTTATGCCGATGTTTGTTCAATGGTGACTAAGTCCAGATTTTGAAGTGACTCCGAGAGCGGCACGGACGCCTCGATCACGGCCCGATCGCCGCATGCTCTGACCTGAACGTCGAGCGCGCGAAGCACGGTATTCAGGTCGTCTCCTTCGGCCTGCCGCACCCAGGCTCCTAGCCGAATTAAGATTGAAGGGAGCATTTCCAAGATGAGGGCCGCGTCCACCGCGCGGGGTGCCTCGGTTAGCGCGTCGGCGCGCTGACTTTCCATTCGTTGTCGTTCTGACTGGAGTCGCTTCGACTCAGCCTGCAGCACGTCTTCAGGAAAGTCTCCGTTCACGAAAAGTCGCGCCAACCGCTTCTGCTGCTCCTCGATTCGCCGCATACCCTTAGTCGTGTCCGAAACCGACGTCACCGGCTGCGGCGGAGCGAAGAATCGCAGGACCTCTTCGCGCAGGCGGGCCGGGTCAGTCAGCACTCGTGCGATCTCGCCGAATACAGAGTTCTCCAGCAAGTCTCTCGGCACGTACCGTTCATCACATTTCCCGCCCAGGCTCGTGGTGTAGGAGTTGCGGCATCGATAGTAGCGCCACCGGCCGCGGCCCAGCGCCTGGCCCGTCATCGGAGTCCCGCAGGTCAGGCAGCGTAGCCTGCCCCGGAGGCGGTACTGATTCGTCGGCTGCCCGCGCTGCTTCCGTTCGGGAGCCTCAAGAACAGCCGCCGTCGCACGGGACACCCTGTGCGTCGCGCCGAATCGACCAGTGCGAGCCACAAGCGTGCGTTCACCTCGTAGACGGGTCTCGCCCTCTATATAAAAGATGCTGCGCGAGATTCGTCCCATATATCCATGCACCTTCCCTCCCGACCTGGCGCTCACTTCCCCCGCTGGACAGTCAGCTCGAAACCTCGCTCGCCGATGATCAGTTTGTATACCGGGCCTCCCCGGGACGGGCGTCCCGAAACTGACCTTGTCGTACTCCACGCGTATGGAGCGCAAGTGAAGGCACTCTTGTCACAAGCAAAGAATTACTGGCTGCGAAAGTCGATTGGTCGTTGTCAGCTGGCACGTGGGGTGGGAGTTGGGACAACGTGCGTAGCGAGCTTGGCCCTCATGAGGTTAGACCGCTGCGAATCTGGCGGAGCGCCGGACTCGGTGGTTTTCCAAGACCCCAATAGCGTCATCGATCACCGACCTATCGCCCTGACGCGACATCTGTTCAGATGGAAGAACATGATGTTGGCCGTACTTCGCCGCCCGCGCCAGTTGATCCTCATTCTCGGCGACCAGTTGGATTCGAAGTCCGCCGCGTTTGACGGCTTTGACCTGAAGCTTGATGCCGTCTGGATGGCCGAAGTAGCGGAAGAAGCAACCCACGTCTGGTCGCACCAAGCGCGCATTGCGTTGTTCCTCGCGGCTATGCGCCACTTTCGGGATGGTTTGCGTGAGCGGGGTTTCATCGTCCACTACCGGGCGCTGGATGACACGTCCTCTGCCTCCGCGCCGAGCACGCTCGCCGAAGAATTGCTCGCGACGGCCAGCCGTTTGTCCCCGCAGAAGCTCGTCGTGGTCCAACCCGGCGAATGGCGGGTGGAGCAAAGCCTTCGCACCGTCGCCCGTCAGCTTGGACTGGAACTGGAGATTCGCCCCGACCGCCATTTCCTTTCTACGCGCGAGGAGTTCGCCGCCCATGCGAAGGGGCGCAAGCAACTCCGCATGGAATTCTTCTACCGGGAGATGCGCCGGAAGCACGAAGTGCTGATGGACGGTGACCAGCCTGCAGGGGGAGCGTGGAATTTCGACGCGAATAATCGCGAGAGTTTCGGCAAGTCTGGCCCGGGCGGCGTGCTGCAACCCATCCGTTTTCGACCCAATCAAGTCACGTCTGAAGTCCTGGAACTCGTGGCCGAACGTTTTGCCACGCATCCTGGCAGCCTGGCGCATTTCGATTGGCCGGTGACGCCGGAACAGGCACAGGCTGCGCTGCATGACTTCATCGAGCACCGCCTGCCGAACTTCGGGAAGCATGAAGACGCCATGTGGAGTTCAGGTGGCGGCAACGAATCTCCGCCCGGTCTTGGACTCCGCCAGTCCTTTGGCGCATTGGAATTGGCCTTGCCGGTCCCGCAGACCGGAAGGCGGCGGCGGGCCGCCGCTCTAGAAGACGCTGCCACGCCGACTGCTGCCCGCCGGGACGCCTACCTGTTTCACTCGCGGTTGAGTGCGGCCATGAATTTGAAACTGCTCGATCCGCGCGAAGTCATCGCCGCCGCCGAGGAGGCCTACCGGAAAGGCCGGGCGCCGCTGGCGAGCGTCGAGGGCTTCATCCGGCAGATTCTTGGCTGGCGCGAATTCGTGCGCGGGGTCTACTGGCACTTCATGCCGGGCTACCGGGAGTTGAACGCCCTGGACGCTGTCGAGCCGCTGCCGGATTTCTTTTGGACCGGCCAAACCAACATGAACTGCCTGCGCGAAGTTATAGGCCAAACACTCGAATTTGGTTACGCGCACCACATCCAACGGCTCATGGTTACGGGCCTTTTTTCGCTGCTGCTCGGAGTCAAACCTCAAGCGGTTCACGGGTGGTATCTCGCCATGTACGTGGACGCGGTTGAGTGGGTGGAATTGCCGAACACGCTCGGCATGTCACAGCATGGTGACGGCGGCTTGATAGCCAGCAAGCCTTACGTCGCTTCCGGCAAATACATCCAGCGCATGAGCAACTACTGCGCCGGCTGCCGTTTTGATCCGGCGAAGTCCACGGGCGACGATGCCTGCCCCTTTACGACGCTCTACTGGGACTTCCTCCTGCGGCACGAGAAGTTCCTCGCCAAGAATCAACGCATGGCGATGCAGTTGAAAAACCTCGCCCGCCTCGACGCGCCCAAGCGGGAAGCCATCAGGCAGCAAGCGATCGAATGCCGCGCCATCTGTTGCCACGGCACGGCTGAGGTATAGACCCCGTCGGCCTGTTCTGCCACTGGCACCGGCGTGCGGGAATTCGTCAAATGCTCGAACTGCTCCGCTCAATTCGCTCTCGGAGCGGCCATGAACTCCCAGCAAATGCTAATCTGATCGAGCGCATTCACCATTGTACAAACATCGCATGACTGCAACCTCATGAGTTGGTTGAGAATCGTCTTAACTTCAGTCTGGTGACGACCGTCTAGCAGTCTGGTCTCCATAGGCTGGC
>JBKJLJ010000582.1:0-4480 GCA_046597015.1 Bryobacteraceae bacterium | reverse complement strand
CCAACTCCCCCCCCTCCCGCGCCGCCGCCGGGCAAGCATCAAAGCAACGCGTACACGGCCCACACCGCTCCCCCGCCGCCGCGTCCCCCTCTAACTCCAGCGACCAAATCACCTCGCCCAAAAAGAACCACGACCCCTGCCCCTGATTGATCAAACAAGTATTCTTCCCAATCCACCCCAACCCCGCCAACCGCGCCAGTGACCGTTCCAATACCGGAGCCGTATCCACGCAAATCTTATACGCAAACTCCCCTCGCCCCTGCACCGCCGCCACCACTCGTTCCAACCCCGCCCGCAGAGTCCGGTGGTAGTCCTCCCCCCATGCATACCGCGAAATCCAACCCCGCTCGGCGTCGGTAAAAGCCGTAGAATAAGGCACCGGAGCGTTGTAAAGCTGCCCCACCACCAGCACGCTCCGCGCGGAAGGCAGCAGCGTTCGCACATCCTCCCGCTTCTCCGCCCGATAGTCGGTCAAGTACCCCATCCGACCCGCCAACCCCCGCTCCGCCCAGCTCATATACCGCGCATGGTCCGCATACGGCCCCACCGGCGCGATCCCCGCCAAAGCGAACCCACACTCCGCCGCCACCCGCTTCACCATCGCCGCGTCGATCATTGCGCCCTAACGTCCACCGCCTTTGTCTCCCGCTCCTCCACCTTCACCGCCACCCCGCCCTCCGCCAAGCTCCCCAAGAATGCGTCGTCCATCCAAGCGCCCGTCTCCGCCTTGGTAAACGCATATACCAGATAGCTCCCCGGAGCCACGCCCACCACCTCATACCGGCCCTCCGCGTCCGCCTCCACCGCCTTATACCGGCTCCGCCGCAACGCCTGATCCGCCGCCGGAACCAGCGCCACCACGGCCCCCGCCGCCGTCTTTCCCGTCACCTTCCCGCCCTGCGTCGAAACCAACCAAATCGTCTCCACCGTCTGACCCGCCGCCCCGGTCAAATCCAAGGTCGCCTCCTGCTCGCCTATCTTCACCGCTTTCAAATACGCTCCCGCCGGTAAGCCATGCAGCTTCGGCGTATACCGCCCCGCCGCCAACGGTCCCACCTCAAACTTACCCTCGGCATCCGCCCGGCCCATCCCGCCCCCGCCAATTACATCCTCCGCCGATTCAATCGCCACCCCCAGCCCATTCCACTTCACCTCCCCTTCCCCCTCCACCCGAATCCGCCCCCGGATCTGCACCCCCGGCTGTAAGGTCAGCACCAGGTCTTCAATATCCCGTCGCACATCCACCAACCGACGCGCCTGAATCGTTCGCTTGTCGTAGTACAAGTTGCTCGTCACATCATATTGGCCCGGCATCACCCCGTTCAACGCGAACTTCCCCCCCGGGTCGAGAACGGCAATCGTCGTCGGAATATCCGCGGGCGTCATCCCGATCCCCCGCGGATTAATCGAAATCATCGTACTCGCCAGCGGCGTATTGGTCAGGCCGTTCATCACCCGCCCCGCCAACCGATAACCCGTCGCCGGACGCAAAGCGATATTAATGCCGCGCTGCTCCTGACCCGCCGCCAGCTCGAGCGGAGCCGTCTTATCCACGTCCGTCACTGCGGGATAGAACGTCGGGGGATACAGCAAAGTCTGCCCCGCTAATCGCGGCGCCGCCGCCCGGACAAAATATCGGTCCTGCCGCAGACCGAACAGTCGATATTGCCCTCGGTCATCGGTCGCCGTGTTCGCGACGTGCACCATCATCCGATGGCCGTTCACATAGGCTCGCCGCGATAAGGTCATCTGCGCTCCCACCATCGGCTCACCCTCTTCGTCGGTCACGGTGCCGCTAATCGCGCCGCCCGGCCAAAGCTTCACCGGCGCTACCGTCGTTCCCTGCCCCGCCGCCACCTCCAGCGAAGGATCCGCCCCGCCATCGGTGAAAAATCCGTTCCGCTCTGGACGCAGTTGGTAACGCCCCGGCTTTACCCCAACAAACCGAAACCGTCCAGCTGTATCGGTAATCCCCACCACGGTTGCCATCGCCGGCCCGTACATCTGCACGCTCACCGTCCGCAGCGGCGCACCGCTCAAAGCGTTCACGACCGTCCCCTCCACCACCAGAGGATCCTGCGCCCACGCCAAGCCCACTAAGCCAAGAAAAAGGAAGAATCGCACTCCCTTTCATCCTACCGCTACAATAAAAACTTGCATCGCGAATCCATCAAGTGGTTTAGCCCCTCCCTCCAACGAGAGATGGAAATGCTCGTCTTCGGCTCCGGCGGCCAACCCCTCCTCGTCTTCCCCACCTCCATGGGCCGCTTCTACGACTACGAACAGCGCGACATGATCGGCGCGGCCGCCGGTGCCTACGAAGCCGGCGTCATCCAAGCCTTCTGTGTCGATAGCGTCGACTCCGAAAGCTGGTACAACAAAGCCATCCACCCCCGCGACCGCGTCCTCCGCCACCGCCAATACGAACACTACCTCATCCGCGAAGTCCTCCCGTTCATCAAAAAACGCAATCCAACCCCCCAAATCTTCCCCACCGGCTGCAGCTTCGGCGGCTACCACGCCGCCAATCTCGCCCTCCGCCATCCCGAACTCTGCAGCGGCTTCTCCAGCTTCGGCGGTGCCTTCGACATTCATCAATTCCTCGACGGCTACTACGACGACAACGTCTATTTCAACTGCCCGCCCGACTTCCTATCCAACCTCTCCGACCCCCACGCCCTCCACCTTATGCGCCAGATGAAGATCGTCCTCGCCACCGGCGAATCCGATTTCTGCCGCCCGGAGAATCATCGCCTCAGTCAGATTCTTCACGACAAAGGCGTCCCGCATACGCTCGATATTTGGGGCGATAACGCCGGCCACGATTGGCCCGAATGGCGCGCCATGGCTGCCAAGTTTTTCGGATAAACTCTAGTCCATGAAGCGCATCGGAATCTTGTACGGCATGGAAACCACCTTTCCGCCGGCCCTCGTCGACCACATCAACGCCCGCTCAATCCCCGGCATCGTCGCCGAACATGTCCGCATCGGTGCCTTCAAGATGGCCGAATCCTCCGGCTACGATGTCATCGTCGACCGCATCTCCCACGACATCCCCTTCTACCGCGCCTGGCTCAAAAACGAAGCCCTCTGCGGCGCCCGCATCATCAACAACCCCTTCTGGTGGTCCGCCGACGACAAGTTCTTCAACTACGCCCTCGCCTCCAAAATGGGCGTCGCCACCCCCCGCACCGTCATGCTCCCCCACAAGAGCCACCCCGAAGGCACCACCGCCCAGTCCATGCGCAATCTCATGTACCCGCTCAACTGGGAAGAGGTCTTCGACTACATCGGCTTCCCCGCGTTCCTCAAGCCCCACCTCGGCGGCGGCTGGAAGTCCGTCTACAAAGTCGACAACCCCCAGCAACTCTACGACGCCTATAACGAAACCGGCACCCTCGGCATGGTCCTCCAGTCTGAAGTCAACTTCGTCGAATACTTCCGCTGCTACGTCATCGGGCAAGAGAAAGTCCGCATCATGCCCTACGATCCCCGCCGCGCCCCCGCCCATCGCTACGTCCTCGACCCGCCCGCCTACGATCCCGCCCTCCTCGCCCGCGTCGAAGCCGACGCCCTCAAGCTCTGCCGCGCCCTCGGCTACGATCTCAACACCGTCGAATTCGCCGTCGAGAACGGGATCCCCTACGCCATCGATTTCCTCAATCCCGCCCCCGACGCCGACATCAATTCCGTCGGCCAGGAAAACTTCGACTGGGTCATCAGCGCCGTCGCCGACCTCGCCATCGAACGCGCCCTCGACGACTCCAATCCCAACACCGGCTACCGCTGGAACCGCTACCTCGCCGGAGCCTAACCCCACATGAAGCCCGCCCTCTCCATCGGCATCGAAGAAGAGTTCCAAACCATCGACCCCGTCACCCGGGATCTCCGCTCGCACATCGAAAGCGAACTCTTCAACGAAGGCCGCCTCCTCCTCCGCGAACGCGTCAAGCAGGAGATGCACCAGTCCGTCTTCGAAGTCGGCACCTCCATCTGCGCCAACATGCAGGAAGCCGAACGCGAAGTGAAGCTCATTCGCGCCAACATGGTCCATCTGGCGAATAAAAACGGTCTCCTCCTCGCCGCCGCCGCCACCCATCCCTTCGCCGACTGGCGCGACCAAAGCATCCATCCCGACGCCCGCTACGAGACGATCGTCGAGGACATGCAAATCGTCGCCCGCGCCAAGCTCATCTTCGGCCTCCACGTCCACATCGGCATCGCCGACCTCGAAACCGCCATCCACATCATGAACGCGGCCCGCTACTTCCTCCCGCATATCCTCGCCCTCTCCACCAACTCCCCCTTCTGGCGCGGCATGAACACCGGCCTCAAAAGCTACCGCTGCAAAGTCTTCGATAAGTTCCCTCGCACCAACATCCCGGACTACTTCTCCAGCGCCCAGGAGTATCAAAGCTACGTCGCTCTCCTCGTTTCCACCGGCTGCATCGATAACGCCAAAAAAATCTGGTGGGACATC
>JBKJLJ010000303.1:0-3329 GCA_046597015.1 Bryobacteraceae bacterium | reverse complement strand
GATGATGATCGCGAGTTCGCCTTCGGCATCGACGTCGTCGGAGACGGCCGGCGGCGGCAGAATGATCTCGCCTTCGGGTGCGAACATACAGGAGGCCGGTTTCATGAAGCTGCCAGGTTGTTCGGGCTGCACCGCATTGATGTCGAGGGCGTGGGAGTGGTAGTTGAGGCCGATGCACCAAATCTTCGGCGGGACGTCGTAGGGCAGGACCGGGGTCACATCAGCCAGGGGAATGGGAGTGCCCGCCTGGACCGGGTAGGCTCCCGCCTGGATTAGTGCAAGGAGGTCGTTTGAAGGGAAGGGAAGTACGCCCTCCGGGGTGAGGGCCCCGACGTGGATCTGGTTGTTGTAGCGGTAGCGAAGAAGTTTCATAACTGTTTGGCGATATCGACGAGATCAGAGAAGAGCCCATAGGCGGTTTGCTCAACGCCAGGCGAGACGGAGACGATGCCTTGGGTGCCCATTAAGTCGGTGTGGAGGAGCAAGACGTTGGAAGTGCCGTCGACATTGGCCAGCAGGTCGTCTTCGGGGAGGCGCTCCGGTTGGGTGGTGAGTCGCAGGGTGCCATCGGGCCCGCGGGTTGCGCGGCTGACGAGCGTGATGACGAAGCCGGTGGCGGCGGCTTCCTGCACCTGCTCGGGAGTAATGTCAGCAATGCCGGTCCGCTTGACCATCTGCGGGGTCACGTCGGCACCCATCAGGACGTTGGCGAGGGCGGCTGTCTTTGCGGCGGCGTCCCAGCCGTCGATGTCGTAGCTGGGGTCTGTTTCGGCGATGCCCATTTCTTGCGCCAAGGCAATGCCGGAGGCGAATGAGTTGCCTTTGGCCATTTCGGCAAGAACGATTTTGGTGGTGGAGTTCAGGATGCCGCTGAAGCCGTTGATCGTGATGCCGGGCAGGTTCTGCTGGACCATGTTGAAAACGGGGGAGCCGTCCATCACGGTCGACTCAAAACGGAAGAGGATGTGGCGGGCGGCGGCTTCGGCGCGGAGGGCGGAATAGGCGTGAGCGATGGGCCCTTTATTGGCTGTGATGACGGGGATGTTGCGGGCGAACGCGGAACGGATGTGGCTGATGGCCGGTTCGCCGTCGACCGGATTAAGGGAGGTGATTTCGATCACGACCTCGGGCTGAGCCGCATCAAGGAATTCGTCGACGGTCATAGCGGGGCCCCAGTCCGGGCTGACAGGGAGTCCTTTGGGGTCGTAGGCGGTGGCTTTACGGGTTTGGATCGCAGTGATGCGGAACGGAAAGCGTTTGCGCTGGCTTTCGAGAAGCCGTGCAAACGCTTTCCCCACGCTGCCGTAGCCGATTAGCGCGATGCGCAACGGGGAGCCTCAGAAAGTGACGGTAGCCAGAAAACCATTCAGCTCTGATTCTACCCCACCCTTTTTTTGCCGTTCGGCCTGGGCTTGATCGCGGAGTTCGACGATCTTGGTTTCGCGGGCCGATAGGTCGCTGGCGTAGCGCTGGACTTGCTGCGCCTGGCCGCTCACCGAGTTCAGAGAACGGATGTTTTCACGCAAGCGCTCCTGGTCCTTTTCGAGGCTGGCCGACTGCGCTTCGGTCGATCGGAGCCGGCGGTCGGACTCGGCGATCTGACTCTTCAGTGACTGGATTTTTTCCAGAGCCAATTTTCCGGCGGGCGACAGCGACGGGTTCCGCAGAAAGATGTTGATCTGGTCCGGCGTGGTGGACGACAAGAGATAGGACTGATCGTAAACGTATTCTTCTTTCACTACGAACTTCTCTTCGGCGTTCGGCTTAAGGTTCAAAGAGAAGCGATAGGCCGTCGCCGTTTTCTCCGTCGCCACCAAGCCCATCAGCTTGTAGCCGCCGCGGAGGGGGTGTTCGATGATGAGCGTTTTGGCGCGCGGGTCGACGTTTTTGATGGTGTAGGTCTTGGTTTCTTCCGTGCTGGCCTTGGCGATGACGATACCGCGATTGGCCCTGATTTCGCGGATTTGGCGCTGTTCGCTGTCGAAGTTAGTGGTGATGCGGGTGCCGAGATCGATGCCGTAGGAGATCAGCCGTTTGTCGCCGGCCTTCACGGTTTCGACGAGCGCTTCGCCGGCGTAGGCCCCGTTGTCGAAGACGGTAATGGGGCCACCGTCGAGCGTCTTGCCGGTGTTGTTGGTGATTTCCGAGGCGGTGCGGGGATTGGCCTGGGATTCGTCGTTGTAGATGAGGAGCTTGCGGGTCTCCAGCTTTTGCTGGAGAAAGGGCAGCATGGCGGACTCGTTCTTCTTCACCGTGACCGGGGTGGAGAAGGCGTATTCAAAGAGCTCGCCGAGGTCGCGACCGGCCGTGCTGACGGCGACGTTGCTCTGGGCCGGGGCGGCGTCGAACGCTGCTTCGGCGCGGGCCATGGCGCGTTTGGCCATGGGCGCGGCCATGGGCGGTGCCGGCGGGCCGGCAAAACCGCCGCCGACGCCGCTGGCCATTGCCGCACTGTAGAGTTCCGGGGCTGCGGCGCGTTCTTCGGCGAGTTCGGCGAAGGGGCGGTCAATGAATTTGGGGTCGTAGAGCCGGCTTTGGAAGCTGACCGGCTTGCCGGAGACTAGGGCCAAGCTGATGCCGGTCCAGTCGCTATCGGTGGTGTTGTCGACGATTGCCCAGCCTTCGAGCATGGGGGTAGCTCCGAGGATGAGCCGATAGCTGGATTTCCAGATCGGGGTGGGGAGCAGATAGCTGGCGCGGATCTGCCGGGACCGGGTGGACTCGCCGTCAATGTAAACAGCACGCTGCTCCTGCGTCCGTAGGCCGGCCATGGACTGGAGATATTCGCGGAGTTTGAGTTGGAGCAACGGGTCGGTGAGTCGGACCGAGTTGGCACTGGCTAAGTCGAGCGTGCGGAGGTCGCCCGCGTCGGTGAGGAGGACGAGCAGTTCCTGTTGCACCTTCTGATCGGTGGCGGAGACGACTCGTCCGCTGAGGATAGCGCCGGATAGTTTGCCGGAGACGAGTTCGACGTCGACTTTGGCACCGCGGAGACCGTCGAGGAACTTGGCGAGAGCCACTTCTTTGTCGACGGTGAGCGAACTGTGGGCTGGCTTCGCGGAGTCGTAGCGGACTCCAGTAACCCGGCCGCCGCCCTGTTCGTCGAGAACCAGCGACTTCAGGACGTCGTTCATCTCGTTGGGCTTAAATTCGAGACGGGCGGTTTGGCCGCTGGGAACTTCGCCGGCGCGTTCGAAATAGCCCACGCCATGCTTATACAGCACCACCCGTTTTACGGGGAGTTCGGCGGCGACGAGGGAAGTGGCAGCGAGGACGGCAGGGACGATTCTGTTTTTCATGTTTTTTCCGTTCAGATGGGGATTCCGCCG
>JBKJLJ010000120.1:0-5011 GCA_046597015.1 Bryobacteraceae bacterium | reverse complement strand
ACCAGCGATATTCGCTCGAGTTAGCGTGATTGCCGCTCTCTTCGCCAAGGATGGCATGAGTCGGAAAGCGAGTCTGTAGCCGTTCTACGATTAGTTTCTCGCTAGCGCGGTCGGCTTCGGTGACAAGGTCGAAGTCGCCTTTGAGTTCGAACGGAATGCGGCGTTCGGCAAAATTAGAGACTAACGCGCCGGCTTCACGGGCAATTTCGATTGCTGCTTCTAAATAGGCGGCCATGGTTTAATTGGGGATTTCGGCGAGATATTTGATCTCGTCTTTGTAGAGGAACAGATTAGGGCCGGCCGAGGCGGTGAGGCGGAGAAAGGATTGATCGAAGTATTCGATCGAGCCTTCATGCACCGAAGAGTCTTCGAGGGTGATACGGACGAGTTGCTGGCTGGCGATCAGTTCGCGGAGGTACGCCGCTTCCTGGAAGGTCGTATCGGGGGCTTTGGTCTTTGCTTTCGCCATGGAAACTCCTATCGTACAATACAGGGCAATGAAAGAGAAAAACTCAACCCCGACCCGGCGCGATGTGACCGCGGCGGCGACGGCGCTGTTCACGACCAATTTGTTTACGGGAAACGTGAAGGGTGCCAACGATAAGATTGCGATTGGCTTCATCGGGCTCGGTGCGATGGGTTCGGGCAATCTCGGTCATGCGATGAAAGTGCCGGAGTTGCAGCCTGTGGCGTTGTGCGACGTCTATGAGCCGCATCTGGAGCGAGCGGTGGCGGCGGCGAAGAAAGGCGGGTACACGATCGAGGGCAAACGTGATTTCCGGCAGGTGCTGGCTGATAAGAGCATCGACGCGGTCTGCATCTCCACCCCCGATCATTGGCATGCGTACATGATGATCGAAGCCTGCAAGGCGGGCAAAGACGTCTACGTCGAAAAGCCAGCCAGCGTCTACGTCGAAGAAGGCCAGAAGATGGTACAGGCGGCGCGCAAGTATAAGCGGATTGTGCAGGCGGGAACGATGCAGCGGTCCGGCGGGTTCTTCCTGAAAGCCAAAGAGATCGTGAAGTCGGGAGTGCTCGGGGAAGTGACCTTCGTCCATACCTTCCAGAGCGGCATGACGGACAAAAAGGGCTTTGTGCCGAAGCCGAATGACGATGGCAAGCAGCCGACCGATTTGAACTGGGACATGTGGCTGGGTCCTGCGCCGAAGGCGGAATTTGACCCGGTGAAGTGGGGCGTGAAAGTGACCGGATTCCCGTCGTTCCGCTATTTTTGGGACTACGCCGGCGGAGCGATGACGGACTGGGGCGTTCACCTGATCGACCCGTTGCACCAGTGCTTTGACGAGATCATGCCGACTTCGATTGTGGCGCTGGGCGAGAAGTTCTACGTCACCGATACTCGGGATACGCCGGACACGATGCTGGCGACGTTCCAGTATCCGAAGTTCCTATCGAGCTACGAATCGCGGACGGCGAACCCGCTGCCGGCGTTCGGCTTAAACCAGAGTGCGGGCACGTTGATTCATGGGTCGCAAGCCTCGCTGCTCGTGAACCGGAGCGGTTGTTGGCTGATCCCGAACAACCCGAAGAGTGAGGTGGTGAAAGCCGAGACTTGGGATCGGCAATCGCATCCGGACATGGCGCCGACCAACCTGCCGCATTGGCAGAATTGGGTGTCCTGCATCAAGTCGCGGGAGGCTCCGCGAAGCGAGATTGAGACTTGCGTGCGGTCGTCGACGACCTGCATTTTGGCGAACCTTTCGATGCGGTTTAAGACCCGTCTGGATTGGGACGAGAAGAACTGGACGGTGAAGCAGAAGGAAGTGGTGCCGCACTTGAAGCCGAAGTATCGGGCCCCGTGGAAGCTGGAAGTCTAGATCGTAGCGCCGTAATAGCCCGTGCGGGTTTGGGCGATGAGGGCCGGATCGCGCAGCGATAGCTTGACGGTATGAAAGCGGTTCTTCGAAAGGGGGACCGCTTTGGGGTAGTAGCCGACGAGATATTGCGTCCGCAGATCGCGGAGGATGGTCGCAAACGCGGCATCGAGAGCGGGGCCGATGGTTGGTAGAAAGACTCTGCCGCCGGTGCCGTTCGAGAACTGGGTGAGCGCGTTTTCGCCGCCGACGTTGCGGCCCGAGTCATTCGAGATGGGGACGATGAGGATGCTGTAGATGACGGCATCGGCCTTGTGGGCGGCTTCCAGAGCTTTGTGGAAGTCGGTGGAGCTCGTCGTGTCTCCGCCGTCGGTTATGAGCACGAGGACGCGCCGGCCTTCCCGGCGCTTGAGTTCGTCCGAAGAGAGCAGGATGCCGTCGTAGAGAGAGGTTCCGGCTTCAGCCTTGAGGTGACGGAGGGAGCTTTCGATGGTGCTGAGCTTCCGGGTAAAGTTGGCGCGGCGAACGACCTCCCAATTGAAGGTGATGACGGCGGCGGCATCGTCGGGGTTGCCATCGGCGAACAACGCTTTCGAGAAGCGGATGAGGGAGTCCGTTTGGTACTTGAGGCTGGACGCGGTGGAGCCGCTGAGATCGAGGGCGAGGACGACGGAGAGCGGCTGGGCGGTGCGCCGTTCAAAGACGGCGACCGACTGTGGGGCACCGTTATCGGTGATGGAAAAGTCGGATTGTTCGAGACCGCCGATGAGTTCGCCGGCGGCGTTCTTCACGGTGACCAGAAGGCGTACGAGGCTGACATCGGTCTTGAAGGTGACGTCCTGCGCGGCGGCCAAGGCGGGCAGCGCGAGGAAGGCGCGGCGGGTTAGCGGAGTAAGGATTCGTCCCATTCGCCTTCGACCCAGACTTCGCCGTCGGCGAAGTGTTCTTTCTTCCAGATGGGGACCAGTTTCTTGAGCTTGTTGATACCTTCGAGGGCGGCTTCGAAAGCGGGTTTGCGATGGGGGGAGAAGGCGACGACGGCGACGCTGGTTTCTCCGATTTCCATGCGGCCGAGACGATGGACGAGCGCGATGCGGGAGATAGGGTGGGTGGCGGTGATCTCGTCGCCGATCTGCGCCATCAGCTTGATGGCCATGGTTTCGTAGCACTCATAGTCCAGGAAGCGGGTCGCTCGGCCCTTGGTGTTATCGCGGACGACGCCTTCGAAGTTGACGAAGGCTCCGTCGCGGGGTTGGAGCAGTTGGCGGGCGAGGGCGGCGACGTCGAGCGGTTGGCGGGTGAGGCCGTAGAAGTTGCCTTTCGGCTCGGTAGTGATCTGATGAATCCACGGCCCGGTACCGCCGCTGACGGGTGGCAGCAGCGCGATTTCATCGCCATCGTTGAGCGGGGTGGCGGCTGGCGCGAACTCCTGATTGCGGGCGAGCATGACGCTGCGCTTCAGTTCGACGAGGGCAGGGAAGCGAGCGGCAAAGTGATCGAATACGTTCCCGACGGTCGAGTCGGCGGGCAGTTCGAGCGAGGTTTGGGATTGGCCGGTGATATCCCGCAAGAGGCCGAAAAAGAGGACTTGAACGCGCACGATGTCATGGTACCAGACGGGTTGTAGCATTCTTCGGTTTCAATGCATCCTATGAGGCATGGCTAAAAAAGACAACGAGAAGTCCAAGGGCGTAGCTCTGCACCAGACGGCGAATGACGTGAGCAAATCGGTTCGGGAGCAGATGGTGGCGCTGCTGAACGCGCGCCTGGCTGATGTAACCGATATGAAGAGCCAGGTGAAGAATGCCCACTGGAACGTGAAGGGGCCCGACTTCATTGCGCTCCACGAGCTGTTTGACCAAGTGGTGGATCGCCTGGACATCCAAGCGGACGATATCGCCGAGCGGGCGGTGCAGTTGGGTGGAGTCGCGATGGGTACGATCCGGCGAGCCGCGGCGGCCTCGCAGATCGAGGAGTATCCTGCCGAGATCCGTGACGGGAAAGACCACGTTAGGGCATTAGTCGCTCGGATGTCCGCTTATGGGGCGCTGGTGCGCAAGGCAATCGACGAGGCGGAGAAGGCTGGCGACGCGGACACGACCGACATCTTCACGAGCGTTTCCCGAGCCGTAGACAAGGACCTTTGGTTCATCGAGGCTCATTTGGGCTAGCTTTAGAGAATGACGCATCGAGCGAAGATCCGGGTCCGCTATGCGGAGACGGACCAGATGGGTGTGGTTTACCACGCCAACTATGTGGTTTGGATGGAGGTTGGCCGCGTGGAGTATGCTCGCGCGGCCGGCCTGCCGTATAAGGAATTGGAGAGCGCGGGGGTTTTTATGGCGGTGACCGAGGCGAGTTGCCGGTACCTGGCGCCGGCGCTGTACGACGATGAAATTGAGGTAGAGACGTGGGTGGAGAAGGCCTCGCCGCGGGGGCTTGCGTTCGGGTATGCGTTCTGGCGGGAGGACAAGAAGCTGGGGGAGGGAACGACGCGGCACTTGTTTCTGAGCCGGGAGATGAAGCCGACGCGGCTGCCGGCGGAGTATCATGCGGTTTTTGGGATAAGCTAGCCCTCATGCGCGGATGCTTGGTTGGTTGCGGCTTCTTTGGCCAGATCCATTTGGAAGCTTGGCGGCGGATGCCCGACGTGACGATGGTGGGGACGTGCGATGTGGACCCGACGAAGGGGACGCATACGCGGCTGGACCAGATGCTGGACGAGTTGCAGCCAGACTTTCTGGACGTGGTGACGCGGCCGGAGCTGCACTCGGAGATGGTGCAGGTGGCGGTGGAACGAGGGATTCCGGTGATCTGTCAGAAGCCGCTGGCGCCCCGCTGGGACGATGCGGTGAAGATTGTAACGACGGCTGAGGCGGCGGGGGTGCCGCTCGTGATCCACGAAAATTGGAGATGGCAGCCGTGGTACCGGGTGGTGGCGGCGGAGTTGCAGAAAGGCCTGATCGGCGAGCCGGTGACCTATACGTTTCGGATTCGGAAGTTCGACGGGGATGGGCCGGATGCGTACCCGGCGCAGCCTTACTTCCGGGGCTACGAGCGGTTGTTGCTGTATGAGACGTTGGTGCACCCGTTGGACACGTCTCATACAGCAACAACGTCTCATACAGCAACAACCGCTCGTAGCCCCGGAAGTAAGGCTGCGCCGGGTACGCATC